>JAVWYC010000110.1:0-6293 GCA_036661755.1 Mucinivorans sp.
ATTCACGGCATTCTCGCATGATAAATTATGGCAATTTAAGTTTTACCGGACAGCAATAAATTTAGTTCAAAGTTATTGCTTTTTTGAAGCAAAACTGCTGGTCTTAATTCTAGAGAGTAGCAAACTAAACTGTTGCTGGAAATGAACCGTTATTTCCCCTCCATCACATATTTAACCGCACTTACACCAGACAAATGACCCGTACTTATCGCTAATTGAATGTTGTAACCACCGGTATCGGCATCTATATCCATTAATTCCCCTGCAAAAAATATGTTTTTTACTATTTTTGATTGCATTGTTTCCGGGTCGATTTCTTTGGTCGAAACACCACCTGCCGTAACTATCGCCTCGGCAAAAGGACGATAGTCGATGATACGAAATGTTACGCCTTTCAATGCCTTTGTTAATGTTTCTATTTCGGTGTCGATCAGCTCTTTAACTACTGTTTTTCGACTGATGCCCGTTGCCGATAAAATTTTATAGTGAAGTGGCCGTGGCAATAATTTGTCTAGTAATACTTTTATCGGGGCATCCGGAATTAAATCCATTTCTCGCTTTATCCTATTTGCAATTTTTAATTGTGTTAGTGCTGGCTTCGTATCGACCAATAATGATACTTTTTTATTATTAATTATTGCATCTACTGCTATTCTGCTCAGCGCAATGACCGTTGGGCCGCTAATTGCATTTTTATAAAAAGTCAACTCCCCAAATCGCGAATCTATTGCTTTGCCATCTGACATTAAAGTTACTTCAACGTTGCGTAATTCCAACCCAGCCAAGGTATCTAACGATTCATCTGTTGATAAAGGTACAAGTGCTGGATGTAACGGTATGATCTCATGCCCCAGAGCATCTGCTATTTCATGTCCGTCACCGTCACTTCCTGTCGAAGGATACGACACACCGCCAGTTGCCAATATAACAGCATGACATTCAATAACTTCGCCGCTCGCAGCGACAACAGAACAGACGTTCGATTTATTTACAATAATATCTTTTACTTGCACATTGCATCTGATCGCTACATTTTGCTTACTAATCCAATTTTCTATTGCATTAGCAACGTCTTGTGCGCGTCCACTTTGCGGAAACACCCGTTCGCCACGTTCTATTGTGAGAGGCAGACCGATCTCTTCCAAAAAACCAATTGTTGCACGATTGTCAAACGCCTTGTAGGCCGAGCCAACAAATTCGCCGCCAGCCCTGATCTTGGATATAAATCGCTCAGTATCAGCTGTGTTGGTTATATTGCAGCGCCCTTTGCCGGTTATTCTGAGCTTACGCGCCGGCTTTTCCATTTTTTCGAGCAGTAATACATTTGCGCCCAAACTACCTGCCGTTCCAGCTGCGATCATGCCGGCTGGGCCGCCGCCAACCACAATAATGTCATACATTTTTCAAGGCATTTATCATTTTGCACACTCTCTGGCTTGATGTTACGTTTAACGCATATTCGTCAATAACAACAGTTCCTCCCATCGATATTTTTTCATTTTTATATTGCATCTTGCTTGCTATTTTCTCTCTTGCCGACGAATGAAATTCTTTGGCTCCTGTTGCTTTGGCGATAGATGCGATATTATTTTCGTTAACTCCACACCCAGGCATAATAACAATACGATTGTTTGCAGCTTTTACAAGTTTTTGCAGCATATCGGCTCCTTCTTCGGCCGATGGTTGCTGGCCGGAGGTCAATATCCGATCAAACCCCATTTCGATAATTTGTTCTAATGCCGCAAAAGGGTCGGCGCATACATCGAACGCGCGATGAAAAGTAGTCGAAAGCCCTTTGGCAGCGGCCATTAGCTTTGCGTTTCGTACCATATCTATCGAACCATCGGCCAGCAAACAACCAAAAACGACACCATCAACGCCCGATACTCGCATGGCTTGTATGTCGCACAACATGGCCTCTAATTCAAGGTCGGAATAACAAAAATCACCTCCGCGTGGGCGTATTATAGCGTTGATTTTCAGCTTTGTAGCTCGTCTGGCAGTGAGTACTTCGCCAACGGAAGGCGTTGTTCCGCCTTCGGGTATTCCGCCGCACAATTCGACACGATACGCTCCTCCGCGTTCGGCAGCCACGCAACTGGCGGCGGAGTTTGCACAGACTTCAATTATAGGATTTACCATTTTTGTTTTGTGTTAATTATATTTACGTTTCTTTTTCCATCGACAACTTTTAGCTCGATGGCTCGCTCTTGGGGCGTTGCATTGGGTTTGAATCGATGCACCAAACTGCTCGTTTTGGGGTCGTATTCAGCTAATGCCCATTTTCCGTTGATCGTTAATCGATATGATGCAACGCCAGACAGATTGTCTGTGATTTTGAATTTCAATGTATTGTTTGCTCCTGGTTTTACGATCGCAATACTTGGTTTGATTGTATCGTACGCAATTGAATATACGCCAAAATTGCGCGTACGAAGCACCATCTGTCCGTCGATAAATTCGCCCCCGGCACCATGGCCTGCGGAGTTGACGAACAAGGCTTTGGATCTTAATTTTGGTTCGATTAAGTCGATGGTTTTCAATACTATAAATTTTTGTAAAGGAATATTTTTGTCTCCTATTCTATAGTATTTACCATCATAAGAGAATTTCATAATTTGGGTTTCATAGACCGAACGAGCAGGAATGTCGACTGTCATAGCGTGGTCGCGATATTGGAAATCACGATCCCATGGCACAATTGATACATTATTATCTGGTATGGTATTAATGTGTCGCGAATCGCCCCTGGCGAGATAAAATTCTATGTTTGTCGAATTATTATTGTCGTCGACTATTGTGGTTGTGATTTTTAGTCGTTCTCCTAACTTTTTGGGCGGCATGATAATCCCGTCGTTGATGTTAGTCATGTAATTATGCAATAAATTATTAGGAGCTACAAAAGCTCTGATCACATCGCCACGAGTTTGCTTGGTTAGATTGTATTGAGTGAATGCATTCGAGTAACGAGTAGTAGCAAAAGAAATATTATCGATAGCAAATCTGAAATTAGTCGTTCCGTTAACTTTCTGTTCCATAGAATATATGCCCATTGTAAAATTCGATCCGTTCTTGTAGTCAATCACATCATAGGCCAAATAAGCTGGTTTTTCAAAATACAAGATTGGCGTGGTAAGCTCGTATTGTCCAGTGCTATTCTTCTTTGCATCAATGGTGGCGGCTAGACTGAAAATAGGCACTCCGAGCACTGTGTCTTGTAGATAAAGATGTACTTTGCGTACAATTGGCGGCACATTATCGGCAATGCTAAAAATGCGACTATGGCCAATGTTCATTGGGTTCATTGAGAGCGCGGCACGTAATTCAAAATGCAAATGCGGCCCGCCAGAAGAGCCGCTGTTGCCCAAATATGCAATCACCTGCCCACGGGAAATCGTAAAAAGATTCCGCGGCGGATAGAGGTCGACAGAGAAAGACTGCCGCGCATATTGTTGATTTTCAACCCATTGCGCTATGGAAGGAGCGAAACGATCCAAATGACCGTAGACTGCTGTCGTGCCATCAAAATGAGTAACATAAAGGGCCTTTCCATAGCCGTAGGGGCTGACGAAAATACGCGAAACATAACCCTTGGCAACAGAATAAATCGGAGCGCCAACTACTCCTCCACCACGAATATCAAGCCCCGTGTGGAAATGGTTACTGCGAGCTTCACCAACATTGCCCGAGAGCGAAATTGGAAAATCAACAGGCGAACGATAGGTGATCTCTTGTGCAGAAACACCTGCGATTGATAGTGTTGCATATAGTAATGCTAAAAAGCATACTTTATTGATCTTCATCGTGTATTATTTTGTTGATTATTGAATTTATATCGTCGATTTCAAAGCCACGACTGGCTGCACGTCGAAAAATGCGTTGACGCAAATCGAAGCTGTTTTTTGCTTTGGGTTGTTCGACGATGAACCATTTTTTGATGCTGATAGCCAATTTTTCAATCATTTCGTTTTTATCAACATTGTCTTGTGTTGCCTGTGCTATAATGTTGTCTTCTATCTCTTTTTGTTTGAGCGTAAATACGATTTTACTAACGCCCCAACGCCCGGCACTCAGTTTGTCGCGCACATAAGACGAGGCATATCGCTCGTGGTCGATGAATTTATCACGAACGAGCGAATCGATTATTTTATTTTGCTCGGCATTGTCGCGTACGCCCCAACGATAGAGCGAACGGCGAATGTCCTGTGTCGTACGTTCCATCTTAGAACACAGCCACTGCGCTACTTCGAGCGCCTTCTCGGGTGTTTTGTCTTGCTTTATTTTTCTCGATGAGCTGTACATATCCGGTCGCGACCGTTGAGGTCTTTTATGATTTTTACATTGAGATAGCCTAGCCCTTCGAGCAAATCTTTCATCTGGGGGCCGAAGCGTTCGTTGATCTCAAAGTATATTTTATTGCATATTGTGTTGGTCGCTATTTTTCGATAAAAAAGCAAGGGATCATCGCTCGGAACGAACAAAGCGAGTGACGGTTCATGGTCGAGAACATTAATGTGCATCGATTGCCGTTCATCGCCTGTAATATAAGGGGGATTGCTCACTACAATATCACCCGCAAAAGGGGGACATGTTAAAATGTCAACTTGTGAAAAATTAATGTTAACATTGTTTTGTTTTGCATTATTAGTTGCAATAAGAAGAGCTTCACTCGAAATATCGAGAGCGGAGAGCCTAGCAAGAGGTAATTCAAGGGCCAAAGTGATGGCAATAGCACCACTGCCAGTCCCAATATCTACTATACTCCCAGCAAAATTACGCCCTAGGTCGTTGATAATAAAACGCACTAATTCTTCGGTCTCACCACGCGGAATTAGAACCGATGGGGTGACGGCAAAGCGACGTCCGTAGAAATCAGTTGATCCAATGATATATTGTACTGGTTCGCCGTTAAGCAGGCGATTTTCGACCTCGGAAGTCAGCTCGCCACAATCTTCCGTGTAGCGACGAACAATAGCCGCAGCTTCACGCGGCGAATACAAGTGTGAAAGTTTATCTAAAAAAGTCATGATCTGCCTACAAAGATATTAATTTTATACAAGAAATTACACACAAGAGATTAAAGTGAAATTTTTTGGCTCACTTTGATTATCTTTGTGAGCAAATAAATGAATAAATTGAAGAAAAATATACGCATTTGAAGCTTTTAGATGCAGTTTGTTTTGCAAAACGATTGAGATGGACAATGAAAATTACATGGAAAGAGCCATTGCGCTCGCCAGAAAAGGACAAGATAATGTGTGGCCAAACCCAATGGTGGGCGCGATTGTGGTGAATCGAGAAGGCGAAATATTGGGCGAAGGCTATCACGAAAAATTTGGACAAGCACACGCGGAAGTTAACGCATTAAAAGCGGTGAAAAATCAAGAAAATATCGCCGGATCGACAATGTATGTAACGCTGGAACCATGTTCGCACTACGGAAAAACACCGCCATGCGCCGATCTTATTATAAAAAATAAGATAAGCAAAGTGGTCGTAGGGTCGATCGACCCAAATCCAAAAGTAGCAGGAACAGGAATAGAAAAATTGAGAAAAGCCGGAATCGAAGTGATAGTTGGCGTGATGGAAAATGAATGCAAGGAAATTAACCCGCAATTTTTTACGATATACGAAAAAAAACGTCCGTATATAATATTGAAATGGGCGCAGTCTAGTGATGCTTTTTTGGACATAGTGCGCGAGAAAGGAACAAAACCAGCCTGGCTGACGGGCGAAGAGGGGCGGCAAATGGTGCACAAGTGGCGCGCGCAGTGCGATGCGATAATGGTGGGCAGGCATACGGTGGAGCTGGACAATCCGCAATTGACGGTAAGGGCGTGCCAAGGGACGAATCCATTGCGCGTGGTGCTCGATCGGCATTTGCAACTCAGCCCATTGCACGAAATATTCGACAACCAAGCGCCAACGTTGACTTTCACCGAATGTGAATCGAAAGCAGCTCATTCGGCAACTCAAATGATTGATTACTCGAAAGATACGTTGCCGCAAATACTCGACGCACTCCGGGAGCGCCAAGTGCGGGTGGTGATGGTGGAGGGAGGCGCGCAATTGCTTAACTCCTTTATAGAGAGTGCTTTGTGGGACGAGGCGAGGATTTTTACGGCCAAGCGTCCGATAACAGATTATTATTCACATATTTATACGCGTATGGGGGTAGCTGCGCCAGAAATTAATGGGCGTCAAGTGGATTGCAATCCTGAGCTTGGTTTGCGGATTATTCGTCCGGAAGAGTAGAGGTGAAAGGGAGGCTACGAAAGTAGAAACGCTTTTTT
>JAVWYC010000111.1:0-6248 GCA_036661755.1 Mucinivorans sp.
GTGCCGGCGCCGTGCCGAATCGTGACTTTTGAAAAAGTCACCCAAAACTTTTTGGGAAAAACTGCGTTTTTCTTAACTGGTTTTTGAAAGCTTCGCTCTTCTGAACTTGTTCTAAACACCCGCCAACTCACGCAAAAGACACTGCACAAACTCACGCTCACCAATCAATGGATGAGGAACCGTCAACCGAGAATCACAAACCACCACACCACATGAACCATCAATATACAAAATGTCAATGTCTATCGTACGATCAACATATCGCGCCGAAACCTCAACACCACGCACTCGACCCAAAGAACACTCAATAGCCTGCAACCGATCAAGCAACTCCAAAGGCGCCAAAAAACACTCCACCTCAATGATCTGGTTGGCGTAATAATTATCGCTCAGATAACCCCACGGCTCACTACACAAAACAGACGTGGCACGAACCTCACGCCCCACCTTGCCGGCAATCTCCGCACGAGCTGCCGCCAAAAAAGAGTGACGATCACCCAAATTACTTCCCAACAGCAACGTTACGATGGACACTAGACAAAATTTTAATCACCGACAAAGCGAAATGAGTGAACAATATACGAGCATTACCATTCCCACGCACATGAAGCGACAAAAGCTCAAAGGCCGACACCAACGGCTCCACAGTTAGATGATTGACATAAGGCGCAAAGTTTTGCACGAATTTTTGGCGATCGGCCTCCACCGGAGCCAACGCCCCCAGACCAATACCCTGCAAATAACAACTGCGCAAAAGATTTATCGATTCGGCGCAAAAAGCCTTGTGTGCCTCGCGCCCCGAAGTGGCCATCGAATCGGCCCAAGCAAAAAGATCCAAATATTGCGAGGCGTAGCACATACGCATAAGCTTCACAAATTGATCGTAGAATTGCGCCGAACCCTCCCCGCCACCAAGACCAATCGAGGGCAGAACAATAGTCTGACAGCGCGAACGAATGGTGAGCATCACCGCATCGATATTTTCGCTCACAAAGAGAAACAGCGTTTTTGGAGCCGGTTCTTCGATCAGTTTGAGCAACCTATTGGCCGCCTGTTCGTTCATTCGTTCGGGCAGGTAGATAATCACTACTTTGTAGCCGCCCTCGTAAGATTTGTAGCTCATCTTACGTATCAATTCGTCGGCTTCGGTCACATTGATAGTGCCTTGCGCGTTGTCGATTTCTATGTAGTCATACCATTCGCGTTCGGTAAACACGCCATTTTTAGAGGCAAAAAACTCACGCCACAAATGGATAAATTGATCGGAAGTTGGTTTTTCGTCGGCTCGCCCGGTGGAGTGCCCTTTTTTGGATTTATTGACCGGGAAGATGAAATTCAGATCCGGGTGCTCCATTTTTTGGGTACGGTAACACGTTGGGCACGCTTGGCAGGCTTGACCCACGGAGCCGCTATTTGGGCACATCACCGCGCGCGCATAGGCCACCGCCATAGCCAGCGCGCCGCTCGAAGAGTCGCCCACAAACATTTGCGCATGGCTCACCCGACCCACCGATATTGCGTCGATAAGGCGTTTTTTTATGACCGAATGTCCGTTTATTTGAGAAAAATTCATAACTTTACGTCCATACAAAGATACACTTTATTTCTATGGAAACAATCAAACGTGAAAAAGTTTTTAACCTACTCCATTCACAAACGCTTGATCGTCAAGTTGTTGCGAAGGGTTGGGTGCGCACTAAGCGAGGCAATAAATCAGTCGTATTTCTGGCTCTCAACGATGGATCGACCATCAACAACATACAGATCGTGTGCCAAGTGGAGCTTTTTGGCGATGAATTTTTCAAATCCATCACCACTGGGGCTTGCATCAAGGTCGAGGGGCAATTAGTAGCCTCGATGGGGGCGGGTCAAGGGGTGGAGATCCAAGCCCTTGCTATCGAACTTTACGGCGAGGCTAACCCCGAGACCTACCCGCTGCAAAAAAAAGGCCATACGCTCGAATTTTTACGCGAAATTGCGCACCTGCGTCCGCGCACCAACACCTTTGGCGCGGTGTTTCGCATTCGCCATGCGATGGCCTATGCGATCCACAAATTTTTTAACGACCGCGGTTTTTACTACTGGCATTCGCCGCTTATCACCAGTTCCGATGCCGAGGGTGCTGGCGCTATGTTCCAAGTGACAACCCTGCCGCTGGGTGTGGAGCCTGACTACAAGGACGACTTTTTTGGTTCAAAAACCAACCTCACCGTTTCCGGGCAATTAGAGGGCGAATTGGGCGCTATGGCTCTGGGCGAAATTTATACCTTTGGCCCAACTTTTCGCGCCGAAAACTCCAACACGCCGCGCCACTTGGCCGAGTTTTGGATGATCGAACCCGAGATGGCATTCTACGACGTGGAAGACAACATGGTGCTGGCCGAAGAGATGCTTAAATATCTGATAACCTACGCCTTGGAGCATTGCCAAGAAGACCTGGCCTTCCTCGAAAAAATGTATGACGAGCAACTCACCGAACGTTTGCGATCGATCATTACCGATGATTTTGTGCGTTTGACCTACACCCAAGGGGTCGATATTTTGATGAAATCCGGCGTCAAATTCGATTTCCCTGTCAGCTGGGGAGCCGATTTGCAGAGCGAACACGAACGCTATCTGGTGGAGCAACACTTCAAACGTCCGGTGATCATGACCGACTACCCCAAAGAGATCAAATCTTTCTACATGAAACTCAACGAAGATGGGCGCACGGTGCGCGGCATGGATGTTTTGTTCCCTAAGATTGGCGAGATTATCGGCGGATCGGAACGCGAGGCCAACCTCGATAAATTGCTTGCCCGTATGGACGAAATAGGCATTCCGCAAAAAGAGATGCAGTGGTATCTCGACACTCGACGCTTTGGCTCGGCGCCGCACTCGGGCTTTGGCTTGGGCTTCGAGCGTTTGATCCTCTTTGTCACCGGAATGACCAACATTCGCGACGTGATCCCATTCCCGCGTACACCAAGCAACGCCTCTTTCTAAAACGTAAAAAACGGACAATGAAATTCACTCTGCATTTGGCCTTGATTTGTGGCGCAACTATATTGCTGAGCGTGGCTTGTTCGCCTCGCTCGTATGTCAACGCTCCGCTCAGTGTGGCCGAGCAACAAGGCGGCGCAGCGCGTAGTTACGCCCGCTCACCCGAAGCAATACGTGCCAACAACTTAGCACCCAAAAAAGTGCCCTCGCCCGAAGATAAATTAATAAAAAACGCGCAGGACAAAAACAAAGAACAATCCATCGATTTTGCCACCGCCACCGAACAATCAGAGGCAAAACCAACAGAGAACGAGATCCCGCAAAACGAAATTTGGCAAGAAGAACAAGACAAACCCAAGGTGGTGGAAGATGCCCTCTCGGCGCCACTGCCAAATGCCTTTATCGGCAACGAGACCGAACATATCAAATTCTCGCGCTACAACCCGTTCGGGTCACAAAATTCGTTCTCCATCACGCTCGACAACTTGGACTACTGCTATCCAATCGCCGGCAAACCTTCGTCGGGTTATGGCCCTCGTGGGCGCTCTTTCCATTCGGGGGTCGACCTTATCGCGCCGGCCAACACGCCTATCTATGCGATCTTCGACGGCATAGTGCGCCTATCGAAACCCTACTCGGGCTACGGCAATGTGATCGTCATACGCCACGCCAATGGCCTAGAAACAGTATATAGCCACAACGCCAAAAACTTAGTGCGCGTGGGGCAACAAGTGAGCCGTGGCGAACAGATCGCCCGCTGTGGACGCACGGGACGCGCCACAACCAACCACCTGCACTTCGAGGTGCGTGTGCAGGGGTCGACCATCAACCCAACGCTGCTCATCGACCCCACCGCTCGCACCTTGCAGGGCGGCACGCTCACCCTCACTCGGTCTTCTAGCGGATCAATCGCTGCACGAAAAGCCGGAACAGAGAGCAACGACAAATTAGTAGCCCACGCAACGGCCAAAGAGACAGAAAAAGAGAAACCCCAAGAGGTCGAAAAACAAATCAACGACACACCGCCACCAACTTCGCACACGGTGAGCGCCAATGCCTCGCGCGGAATACGTGTGGGCGAAACAGTCTATCAAGCACCAAAAAGCCAAGCCACAAAGGCCACCCTGCACACCATAGTGCGCGGCGACACAATGTCGGGTATCGCTCGGCGCTATGGAACATCGGTGGCTAAGATTTGCGCCTTGAACGATATGTCAAGTAGTCAAGCTGACAAAATCAGAGCCGGACAAAAATTGCGCGTCAAATAAACTCCCCGCCTCCTTCAAAAAGAGACCCATACGGAGAAATCAAATTCCACAAGGCGAAGTTTAGTCCCCTCGAAAGACGAAGCCTACTCATCCTCAATGAAAATTGAATGTTTTGATGCTCGATAATTCCGGCCCACCCCGAAAAAGTAATTCCTCAAAAATTACCTACGATTAATTAATTCAAAAAAAAATATGATACAAAGAATACAGAGCCTATATCTGATGGTGGTGGCCGTGATGCTCACCATTATGCTCTTCACACCACTGGCCACAATGACCACGCCCATTCCGGGTCAAGACGCAATGTTCGACGTTTGGGGTATTCACCTAGCCCACTCGCAAGACGTGCCGCTCATCTACTTTGGCGTTCTCGTTGGCCTAGCCGCCGCCTTGAGCCTAGCGATAGTGATGCTCTACAAAAAACGTAAAGTACAGCTGCAACTGTGCTACGCACTCGAAATATTGTTGATCGGGGTGCTTGTTTTTGAAATATTCTACGGCTACCAAATCTACACCATCGAGGATTACACCACCGATTTTTCGCCCTTGCTTCTATTGCCCGTTTTGGCGATCCCACTCACTTGGCTCGCCTCGCGTGCCATCATTAAAGATATAGCCTTGGTGAGCTCATACGACCGCATGCGATGAACACCTTGCGTCACGAATTTCTGGCCCACTGCGCCCAATGCTCACCCGAGCCGATGCTTATCGAGGTCGAACGCGCCGAAGGAGTTTTTCTCTATTCGCCCAACGGGAAACGCTACCTCGATCTAGTGTCTGGCGTGTCGGTTTCTAACGTTGGCCACTCCAACAAACAAGTGGTGGCGGCTGTACAAGAGCAAGCGGCTCGATATATGCACACGATGGTGTATGGCGAAACTGTGCAAAGAGTGCAGGTCGAATATGCCAAACTCGTCACTTCGCTGCTAGGCAATAAGCTCGATTCGCTCTATTTTGTCAACAGCGGCTCCGAGGCCATCGAAGGGGCAATCAAACTGGCCAAACGAGCCACAGCGCGTACCGAAATCATCTCTATGCGAGGTGCGTATCACGGTTCGAGCCATGGTGCGCTTTCGATCCAAGGCGGCGAGAATTACAAGACGGCCTTTCGTCCGTTGTTGCCCGACACGCGCCTTATCGAATTCAACAATTTCGACGACTTGTCTTTGATCACTCAGCGCACGGCGTGTGTTGTTTTTGAGGCTGTGCAGGGTGAGGCGGGCGTACGTTTGGCGTCCGAAAATTATTTGACCTCGCTCATCGAGCGCTGTCATGCCGTTGGTGCCTTGGCTATTATAGACGAGGTGCAGACTGGTTTTGGGCGTACGGGTGAGATTTTTGCTATCAAAAAATATGGTTTGCAGCCCGATATTGTGTGTCTGGCCAAGGCTTTGGGTGGCGGTATGCCTTTGGGTGCTTTTGTGGCGAGCCAAGCTCTGATGGCCAAGCTCACTTTCGACCCTGTGTTGGGTCACATCACCACTTTCGGGGGCAATCCGGTATGTTGTGCGGCTGGCATGGCGGCCACGCGTTACATTTTGGATAATGATTTGTGTCGCCATGCTGAGCAGATGGGTGCGCTTTTCGAGCGGGAGTTGGCCATTCATCCGGCAGTACAAGAGATACGTCGTAGCGGTTTGTTGTTGGCTGTTGAATTGGGTGGGAGTGAGAAGTTGATGCGTATGATGGGTGCTATGACTGAAAACGGGATCATGAGTGATTGGTTTTTGTTTTGCGACACGTCGTTTCGGATTTCTCCGCCATTGGTTATCAGTGCTGTTGAGGTTTGTGCGGCGTCGGTTCTTTTGCGTCGATTGTTGGATACTTTATAAATTTGTTTTGTGTGACTGTTGATTTTCAGTGCCGGTTAAGGGAACGCAGTTTTCAAGAGCAGTTTTCAAACGTCGATTCAGAAGAACGAAGTTTTTCAAGAGCAGTTAAGAAAAACGAAGTTTTTCACAAAAAGTTTTGGGTGACTTTTTCAAAAGTCACGATTCG
>JAVWYC010000112.1:0-6202 GCA_036661755.1 Mucinivorans sp.
AACTTTTTGGGAAAAACTTCGTTTTTCTGAACCAGCTCTTGGAAACTTCGTTTTTCTGAACCACAGATCCTATAACTATAGCCTAACAAAGGTTGCAATCACAGCCCCAACACCTCGCCAAATGAAGTCTGCTGACGCTCTACCTCACGCAACGACTCCTCGATCTGAACACGATCTACCTCCGCGCCATCTTTGATCAACGAAGCCGGCGCCATAACCCGTAACTCCAAATCACCCACCAAAGGAATCGACGAAACACAACTATTGAAAGTCACACTCCCCGATACAGGCGTATTATCACCCGCGGCAATAACCTTTGCCGTCACTTTGATCGGGCCTGCCTTAGTGGTGCTGCGTACCAAAACCGATGCCTCGCCCCACAAAACAGCCGTTGGATTTGTAGCCGTAGCCGCCGAAGCCATCAAAACACCCTCGCCTTCAATCGTGAAATGAACATATTCATTGTTTAGGCGCTTCACACCCCCATTGCGATCGACCATGCGTGCCGTAACTACAACCAGATCACCACCATTGGCCTCCAATAGAGTCGATACCATGTCGAGAGTCAACTCCAAACGCTCCGGCCTACGTGCGGCAAATTTAGTGCTAGAAACCAACACATTTCCTGATCTATCTAGACCCTCGGCCACAATACGCGCCTGGGGCTGTTTCTTGGAACGCGACATCCACTTGTCTTCCATGAAAGACCATGCCGACGGAAAAGTAAACCATCGCTCACCTTGTTTCTTGACGCCCATTCTCACCGAATCATCACCGAAGAAAGTGGTCAAACGCACCGAGTCGCAATTGCTGAAAACCGTAATATCTTCTGGCGAAAATGGCGTTAATTCGTTGGCTATATATACCATTGGCTTCAAATACAATGAAGGAAACTCACCTTTGTCTCTTTGAGCTTGGAACATATAGTACGAATACTTGGGTCTACGGAAAGCGTCCATAATCCCACCATAAAACGGATCGGGGTGATAGCCGCGTTGATGGTCGAAACTATGCCAAAGGGTGCCTCCGAAGTGATGTGGAGCTTGCTTTTGCAACACTTCGTAGCAAGTGTAGGGATAGGCGGGCGATGCGTAATGTTTGGCTTGTATGAGTTGTGGAACTTCGCCCCATTGGCGTGCCACGCGTGATGGTGAATTATGAGAATTCCAATCATCGACATTGTCGCCCCATTCGCGAGTAAAATACACTTTCGTTGTGTCTAATTTTTTGACATAATTATTTTCGTCCGCTGCGCTACCGCCACCGAAAGGGTGAGTGAAAATAATATCAAAGAAATTACTTCCGCGCGCCTCTTGGTCGGCCGCTGTGAAGTTGGTCCCCGGAAAAGGAGTCTCTTCTTTGACTATATTATGTGTGTTTTGGGCGAAATCTTCGGGGTAGTAGGTCTCGTTCAAAATCGGCTCCCACATAAGCACCGAAGGGTGCAGTCGATCGCGACGCACGATGGTTCTAATATCGGAGTATACGCGTTGCTCGAAAATAGGTTCCTTGTTCCAAAACTGCCACCCGGGAGTGTTGACAATCACAAAGAGCCCCAACTCATCGCACGCGTCCATAAAGGCAGGATCTTGTGGATAGTGAGCGTTACGGATAATTTCCATCCCTGCCGCTTTGAGCTTTTCGGCATCGCGCCAGTGTAAATTGTTGGACAAAGCATTACCCACCACCGCAAAATCTTGGTGACGATTGGCGCCTATCAATTTGCGAGGGTAGGGTTGGCCATTGAGTATCAGGCCTTTGCGGAACGAAAAATCGACAGATCGAATCCCCAGGCGTTGGGTGTAACCGTCCACCACAACCCCCTTAGCGTCTTTGACGTATATGTTGAGCAAATATAAAAATGGTGAATCGGGCGACCATAGTTTAGGATTCTTGATCGTGAAATTAACTTTATTTTCGCCACGTTTGATAGTTTGTTCCGTTTTATAGGAGTCTCCCCCAATGAGTTGGTATTCCACCTTGCCACGCAAATTTTTAGACACTCCATCCAAGTCTAGTTTTAGGCTAATGGTTGCACTTTTTTCGCTCACATCCGAGTATGAAACCACCAAGCCACCACCGGCCACTTTGTCCACCATGTTGGGGTCGGTGATATAAATATCTTTGCTCGTTTCTACGAGCCACACGTCACGATAAATACCGCCAAAATAGCAGAAGTCAAGCGTCGCTTGTGGCTTTCCCGGCGGATAAATCGGATCGTCGGAGTTGTCGGCCATCACCGCAATCACGTTGTCGCCAGTCGGTTTGAGCCACTCGGTCACATCGAGCGAGATGGGGGTAAACCCTCCGAAATGTTCGGTGACCAGATGGCCATTGACCCAAATCTTAGAACGCCCCATCACGGCCTCGAAATAGAGCACCAAGCGTTTGTCGACCGCCGTGCCGGGCATTACAAAATGTTTGCGATACCACGCCACTCCGCGATAATTCACGCCCCCACTAGCCTCCAAAGGCAATAATTCCATACCGTCAGGTAGGTTGGTCGCACGCCAAGTTTTGTCATCGAAATCAACTTGCCAAGGTTCGCCCGAAGGATCGCCCTTGTGAAATCGCCATGCAGGATTCATCGAATAAACCCTCCGCCCGGAGTTTTTTAATTCATAGAATCCGGCTGTCGAAAATTGTGCGGCCACGCTTGGTTCAACAAGCCAACCAGCCATCAAAATCAGTAACACTAGGAATCGTTTCATTTCTTTTTGGTTTTTTGTGTTTTTATTGTGCTTTGAAGGTATATGTTATTGTGCCTCGTTGACGCTCTGGCGCCGAGGCCGAAGCGTTGAAAGAGCTTGCAAAGGCTGCCTTGATGGACATCTGCCCAATACAAGGATCGTCCGACGAGGTGGTCTTGTCGATAGTGGCGGCAATCACACGCCCGTTGCCATTAACCGTGATAGCCACCACCACCATGCCTGCATTTTGGCATTGATAGGCCGGAATGTGGAGATAGACGTCTTGCCGCCCCGCTAAGTCCCACACCACAGAGACCGAACCTTTGTAGTTGGCCGTCTGACGTTTATCGCCATCTTGCGATTGATTTTGGTCGTTCGCTCGATCTTTATTTGATTTGCGACCGCTATTTTCTATATCGCGCATCGCACGTTCATAGGCTGCCGATCCGGATAGCATCTGTGCTTTCACTCGTTCGGCCTCTTGATATATTTTGCCGGCATCGCTCCGCCGACTATCGCGCATCGAGGCGTCGAGTTTAGAATTTGCGTCCGAAATACGATTGAGCATCTTTTGCCCCTCGGGCATTTCGATTTGTTCTATTTCGTGTTTTTTTTCGGGTTCTGGTTGAGGCGTTTCCTGTGGCGGATCTTGCTCAAACTCCATCGCGATCATCGATTGCGCCGGTGTGATTATAATTCGGTAAGATAAAAATAAAATAATGGCCGATAGGTAAATAACAACGGTCACCAAGAGACCAACTCTGTGACGATAAATCCAGGTCGAAAAACTGCTACGCCGCGATTTTGGCTCAAATGGCAGCCTCATCTTTTTGGCGCCCAAACGTTGGTCGCGAGCTGATGGTGGAATAGGGTGCTTCATAATTATTGCAAAATTAGAAAAAATTATCGTACATTTGCACTTAGAAACAGCCTAAATTTATTAATCTCGTTTTATTATCACTTTTTTCGATCTATTTTTCGCTTGTTTTCCGGTTAGGGCTTGCTCGCTACCAAAAACCACAGAAGAATTAAGATCAAAAAACAGTGATACACGAAAATTAATAAAGATCAGCTGGTTTTCCAATACACTATTAATAAAAAGTAATTTGTAGTTCATGGACAAACAGAGAACGATTGCCGCCCCAATCACAGTTTCGGGCAAGGGGTTACATACGGGCTTGAATATTAATTTGACAATTTTGCCTGCCCCCGAAAATACCGGTATCCGATTTCGACGCACAGATATTGAAGGCCTGCCCGAAGTGATAGCTCTGGCCGAGCATGTGGTGGAAACTTCGCGCAGCACAGTCATCGCGCAAGGCGAGGCTAGGGTGTCAACGATCGAACATCTGATGGCCGCTCTCTGGGGTATGGGGGTGGATAATGTGGTGGTGGAGGTAGACCAAGCCGAGGTGCCAATACTCGATGGATCGGCCAAAATATGGGTCGAAGCGATCGAAAAAATAGGGCTGGTGGATCAAGATGCCGAACGTAAATATTTCGACATAGAAGGGAAAATCTCCTATACAGCCGAAAATGGCGTAGAAATAGTAGCCTTTGCCGACACCAAACTTTCGGTGGGCGTGAACATTGATTTCCGCTCAAAAGTGATAGGGTCGCAATACGCATCATATACCGTGGGCGATGATTTCACCAAGGAGGTTGCCTCTTCGCGTACGTTCGTCTTCTTGCACGACATTCTGCCGCTTGTTCAAGCCAACCTGATCAAGGGTGGCGATCTGAATAACGCCATCGTTGTGGTGGAAAATATTCCCTCAGATAGCGACACAAAACATATCGAAAAAGTATTTGGCCCACAAGATACCAAAGCCCTCAAAACAGGGTACCTCAGCTCCAAACCGCTCAACTTTAACAACGAAATAGCGCGACATAAACTGCTCGATCTTTGTGGCGACATGGCACTCATTGGCCGCCATTTGCATGGCTATATCTCGGCCACCAGGCCGGGGCACAAAGCTAACACAGAGTTTGCTAAGTTGATCCGTAAAGAAATTCGCGCAGCCGAGAGCCGCCCTCCATTCAAATACGATCCCAACAAGGCGCCGTTTATGGACATCAACGATATTCGCAATATTTTGCCTCACCGTCCTCCGTTTTTGTTGGTCGACAAAATTTTGGACATGGGGCCTGAACATGTTATTGGGATCAAACAAGTGACCATGAATGAGCCGTTTTTCGTTGGGCACTTCCCCAACGAACCGGTTATGCCGGGCGTGTTGATGGTGGAGGCGATCGCACAATGTGGCGGCATTTTGGCTCTCAATGGCATCGCTCACCCGGAAGAATATTCGACTTATTTTATGAAGATCGACAATGTACGTTTCAAGCGCAAGGTAGTCCCCGGCGACACGTTGATGTTCTGTCTCGAACTTTCGGAGCCCATACGGCGTGGCATTGTGGCTATGCGTGCACGAGCTTTTGTGGGCGACACGTTGGCTGTCGAAGCTGAAATGATGGCTATGGTTAGCAAGAAAAAATAAAAAATACAGGAAATAAACCTTAGAAAAAACTAAAAAGTATGATAAGTAATTTGGCATACATTGACTCCAAAGCTCAACTCGGCCAAAATGTGACGGTCGAGCCTTTTGCCTACATTTCGGGTGACGTACAAATTGGTGATGGATCGTGGATAGGGCCCCACGCTGTGATTTTGGACGGTGCACGCATTGGCCGCAATTGCAAGATTCACTCTTCGGCTGTTGTGGCAGGCGTCCCTCAGGATCTGAAATTTCGCGGCGAGTATACAACTGCTGTTGTGGGCGATAACACAACCATTCGTGAGTGTTGTACCATCAATCGTGGTACGGCAGCCAAGGGTACGACAACTGTGGGGTCTGACACTTTGTTGATGGCATATGTCCATGTGGGTCATGACTGCGTGGTGGGAGACCATGTGGTGTTAGTGAATCGGGTGTCGCTAGCGGGCGAGGTCGAGGTTGGTGATTGGGCTATTATTGGTGGTCATGCGGGTGTGCATCAATTTGTAAGGGTTGGGGCTCATTCCATGACGGCAGGTATCAGCAAGGTCAGTCGTGATGTGGCGCCGTTTATTACGGTGAGTCACGATCCGCTTTCTTTTTTGGGTATCAATTCGATTGGTTTGCGTCGTCGAGGTTTCACGACGGAGCAAGTTGCGTATATTCATGACATATATCGCATTATTTTCCAGAGTGGTTTATCGGTATCGAGTGCTGTTGCCAGGGTGGAGCAGGACATTGCGCCATCAGACATTCGCGCTGAGATTTTGTCATTTATATCGTCTTCTAAGCGAGGTTTGACAAAGCCATATAACACGAGGTGCAAGGATAATGAGATTGAGTTGTAGTTGTGTTTTATTGGCATTTGCGGTGTGAGATTTCTTTATGGAGTTTCGCACCGTTTTTTTTGTGGTGATTGTATCAAGTAGTGTCGGATAATAAAAGCGAAGTTTTCAAGAGCAGTTAAGAAAAGCGAAGTTTTCAAGTGCTGGTTCAGAAAGAAACGGAATTACT
>JAVWYC010000113.1:0-6136 GCA_036661755.1 Mucinivorans sp.
AACTTCGCTTTTCTTAACTGGTTACAGCTTGGGGTTGCGCCCCCAACCAACGGAACCATATCACCACAAAATGAAAAAATAGTGGAAAAATAATGAAAAGTAATAAAAAATAATTAAAATTACAACGCCAAACTATCACTTCAAACAAATAACAAATGGCATGCCTTTTGCTCTCCCTACCAAAAAATCCCAACCTCAAAAAAATAAAATAATGAAAAAAATCTTATTGGTCACCACCATCATCATCGCCACTATCGCCACAATCGGCGCCGGCGCTGCACTATCGCTAACTAGCCAAAGCCAAGAACGCCAAGAAAATAAACAAAACAAAGCACAACAACGAAAAACAAAACGCGCACTCAACGACTCACTCCTGATGAACCGAATGCGCACAACGCTCGAAAACCAAACATTCTATTTCGATGGCACATATATGCAAACTCGTGGGCTGGATCGCTATATGCTCCGCGCACCATACAATTACGTGGAACTCAAAGACGACTACCTACGTGTGCAACTACCTTACTTCACCTCGGTCAATACGATGGGCAATTCGCCATCTATTATCGATTTTGAATCGACTAATTTCACCTACCAAGTCACAGAATTGCGCGCCGGTTTCACCGTGGTAATCAATGTGAAAGAGGTCACCGACACATACCGCAGCCGCGCCAACCAAAGCGGAGCCTACCGCCTTGTGTTACAGATTAGTTGCAGCGGATCTTCGACGGGGAGCAACTTGGCGCTCACTCCGAACTTCACCTCGACCATCAATTATTCGGGCAGCGTCAGGCCTTAACCCCTAAGGCCATAAAATCGTCATAGAAAGCCGAAGTATGGGGCGTGGGAATAGATTTTTCGCGCCCTAAGCGTATGATTTCGCCAGCAAAAATATCGATTTCGGTGGCGCGCCCGGCGATCGTGTCCTGAGCCATGGAGCTGTAATCCGACGCTTGGAGAATATCGAAAGTGCGCATGGCATTATCCACCAGAGTGGCTGCCGATGGCACGTCGAGCGCCACGGCCACCCTTTGCGCCTCTTGCATCAAGGCCACGCTGAGCGCCATCGCGCGCGGCGAGGCTTTCAGTTGGCCATAGTTGTATCGATAAAGCCCTGTTGGCAGGTTGGTGCCGATGTTGACCACCAGT
This sequence comes from Mucinivorans sp., assembly GCA_036661755.1. GTDB lineage: Bacteria > Bacteroidota > Bacteroidia > Bacteroidales > Rikenellaceae > Mucinivorans. The sequence continues at coordinate 1,150 of JAVWYC010000113.1, forward strand.
TTTTGCCACGCAGCTCCCAACATATTTTCGGGAATTTTGTATTTAATACCTGCCGCATCAAAGATTTGGCTCACCATCTCAACGCGTGCTGTATATGGTTGATTGTTTGTCTCTTGCCCAAAATTGGTGAAGTACGATCCATCTTGCCATGCTTGGCCTGCCTTGTCGCGTGAGGCGGTGTGGCCTAGGTAGAAGCCCCTAAGGACGCGATCTTCGCCCCAACGTTCGGTGGCAAGGGCATAGGGAGCCAGCCCATTGAGTAGCGGCAGTATCGTTGTCTGTGGGCCGACCAAGGGGGCGACGGTGGATAGTGCTTGGGTGTATCCGCTCCATTTGGTGGTTATGATGATAAGGTCGGCTTTTGGATCGTTTTGTGTAGGGGTGAAGTAGTCGAAGTTTTGTTGTGTGCCGTTGAAAGCAAAGGGTGTGGCTTGGTATTTGGTCAAGCGTTCGGCGTCGACCGCTATGCGAAAACTTATCGGTGTTATGGCTTTGGCGGCCATCGCGGCCAGTGGCACAGCATAGACCGCTCCCACGGCGCCACGACCAATGAGAATAATGTTTTTCATTATTTGTTTACTTTTGGTCTTTGGCTTCTTTTGTTGTTTCTGTTGTAGTTTCGGGGCGCATTTGAGGGAAGAACAGTACTTCTTGTATTGTGCTTTGGTTGGTGAGGAACATCGTCAGGCGGTCTATGCCGATGCCCATGCCCGAGCATGTAGGCATGCCGTATTCGAGTGCGCGTACAAAGTCGGCATCGATAAACATCGCCTCGTCGTCGCCTTTTTCGCTCAAGCGCAGTTGCTCTTCAAATCGTTCGCGTTGTTCGATTGGGTCGTTGAGTTCCGAGTAGGCGTTGGCCAGTTCTTTGCCGCCCACAAAAAGTTCAAAGCGTTCGGTTAGTTCCGGTTTTGTGCGGTGACGTTTGGTGAGTGGCGACATTTCGACGGGATAGTCGATCAAAAAAGTAGGTTGAATGAGCAGGTGTTCGCATTTTTGGCCAAAGAGTTCGTCGATTAGCTTTCCTTTGCCCATTGTTGAGTCGATTTCCACGCCCAGTTCCTTGCATTTGGCGCCGATTTGTTCTTCGCTTTGGCCTGTAATATCGTAACCGGTAGCACTTTTGATAGCATCGGTCATCGTTAGGCGAGCGAAAGGGGCTTTGAAGTTAAAGGTGCGATCGCCAAAGGAGACTTCGGTTGTTCCGTGTAGGGCTAGGCACACTTTTTCGATCATTTTTTCGGTAAATTCCATCATCCACAGATAGTCTTTATAGGCCACATAGATCTCCATCACCGTAAATTCGGGGTTATGGGTACGATCCATGCCTTCGTTGCGGAAATCTTTGGCAAATTCATAGACGCCATCGAAGCCGCCGACAATGAGTCGTTTGAGGTATAGTTCATTGGCGATGCGCAAGTAGAGCGGAATATCGAGCGCATTGTGGTGTGTGACAAATGGTCGCGCAGCGGCTCCGCCGGGAATAGATTGCAGGACAGGGGTTTCGACTTCCAGGTATCCGTTTTCGTTGAAATATTCGCGCATCGTGTTGATGATTTTGGCGCGCGCGATAAAGGTTTTGCGTACTTCGGGGTTGACAATCAGGTCGACATAGCGCATGCGGTATCGTTGTTCGGGGTCGGCAAAGGCGTCGAAGAGTTGTCCGTCTTGTTCTTTGACCACGGGTAGTGGGCGCAGCGATTTGCTGAGCAGCGTCAATTTTTGGCAGTGCACTGATTTTTCGCCGGTTTGGGTGACAAAGGCAAAGCCTTCGATGCCCACCGTGTCGCCAATGTCCATCAATTTTTTGAAGACCGTGTTGTATAGCGTTGGGTCGCCTTCGGGGCATATGTCGTCGCGTTTGATGTATATTTGTATTCTGGCCGATGAGTCTTGGATCTCAAAAAAAGAGGCGCTGCCCATAATGCGGCGCGTCATAATGCGTCCGGCGATGCTCACCGGTGTTTTTTCTTCACACATGGTGGGCGAAGATTTTATCTTTTCGGCCGTAGCATTAACCACAAATTGAGCGGCAGGGTAGGGGTCGATGCCTAGTTCACGTAATTTTTCGAGCGAGCCGCGGCGCACTATTTCCTGTTCTGATAGTTCCATTTTCTTGACAATTTTGAGCCAAATATACAAAGAATTTGTGTAACGGCACATTATTTACTACATTTACATACCTAAAAATTACTAAAAATCATGAATAAGAGAAAAATCACGATAATTTATGCAATCCTTTGCGTAGGTTTTTTTGTAGCATTCTTGCCCCTTGCAGCCCAAGATATTCAGCCCATCGAGCAGCCCGAAATAGAGTGCGCCGGAACCGATCGCCCAGAGGTCGAGCAACTCATTCGGCGTATCAATAGCATCACCTTGGCCGCCGAGCCAAAGGATTCGATTGTGGCGCGCGAATTTCTCGAAATTTCGGAATTTGGGCAATATGTCGACGTGATGATCAAGGAGCTTTTTTTGTGTGTCGACCTGCCCGACACTTTGATGAGGAGCTATATCGATAATTTTTCGCTCGACAGTGGTCGTTGGCGCGACATTGACTACCAAAACGACGACCGTAGCGGTTGGCAGCCCAGTTTCCACGCCGTGCGCCTCTATACCTTGGCGCGAGCCTATTACAGCGCGGGGTCGGCGTATTACCGGCTGCCGATCTTGCACCAAATCATCATGCGCGGGGTGGACTACTGGAACACGGCGGGCCATGTGTGTGCTAATTGGTGGTATAATGAAATTGGAGTGCCCAAGCTAATGGGGCCGGTCTATCTGCTCATTAAATCCGAAATGACGAACTCTCAGTTGGCGGCCGGTCTGGCGGTGATGAATCGTGCTAAGTTTGGCATGACGGGACAAAACAAGGTGGCCTTGGCTAGCAATGTTTTGATGAGAGCTTTGATGGCCGACGATATGGCTTTGGTGCGTAAGGCGCGCGAACAGATCGTTTCCGAAATCTATATCTCGTCGGGCGAGGGTCTTCAAACAGACTACTCCTTCCACCAACATGGGCCGATGATGCAATTTGGCAACTATGGCTTGGCCTATATCGCTTCGATGGCCTATTGGGGGCGCGTTTTTGCAGGCACCGACCTAGCGCTAGACAAAGCGAAGACCGATATTCTATCGCGCTATGCTTTGCAAGCTTTGCGGTGGACTTTTTGGCGTGGATCGATGGATATAGCCTCGTGTGGGCGTCAGATTTTCATCTCTTCGCCGCGCGGCAAGGCGCACGCTATGGCGCTGGCTATGATCAACATGCAGAGCCTAGACACCGCGAATAGGGCTGAATATGAAGCCTTTGTGGCCGAAAATCAGAGCGCTCGCCATGAGCAAACCTCGCTCCTTGGCAGCCGTATGTTTTGGCGTTCGGACTATTTGATCAATCGCACCAAGAATTGGTTTGCCTCGGTGCGTATGTCGAGCAATCGCACCTATGGTTTCGAGACGACTAACGCCGAAAATTTGCAAGGTCACTATTCGGCCGACGGCGTGAGCCAAGTTTATGTCGATGGCGATGAGTACGAAAATATATTCCCCGTTTGGGATTGGCGGCAACTGCCTGGTTTGACGGCTCAAAACAACGGCCGAGAGTTGTCGACCAAATACAATTACTACTCCAACGTCACTGATTTTGTGGGTGGTATTTCGGTCGAGGGCATGCCCCCGATGGCGGCGATGAAGCTTTCGCGCGATTTGCTCACCGCTCGCAAGTCCTATTTTATGGTTGGTGATATGATGGTGTGTCTGGGTGCGGGGATCTGTTCGGACAATAGTCTACCCACCACCACTGCCATCGAGCAATCTAGGCTACTGCAAGGGGTGACTTACGGCGTGGGGCGAAGGACGTTTTCGCTGCCACGCGGCCAAGAGTTCACCTCCACCGATGTTAGTTGGATACACCAAAACAAGGTGGGCTATGTGATGCTTAGCCCGATGGAGCTCACCGTTTCGGCCAAGTCGCAGCAAGGTAGTTGGAGCCGTCTGGCGCGCTTCTATCGCCACAGGCCACAGATCGAAAAGGATGTTTTCAAGGTTGTCATATCGCACGGGACTAATCCACAGGGGGCTTCCTATGCCTATGCGGTGCTTCCAGGGCGCACAAGTCGCCAGAGTGAGCAAATGGCTCGCCGACCAACAGTGCGAGTGGTTCGCAACGATGCGCAGTGTCAGGCGGTGAGCTTTGCCAAGGGCGAGGCTTTGCTCGCCACTTTCTATGAGGCAGGGGCGGTGAAGCTCGATAATTTATATGTCGAGGTGCGCTCTCCGGCTTTGATTTCTGCCCTTCGTAGCGGCGGGAGCTATCGTGTGGCGGTGTCAGATCCCACGCAAAAGCTCACCGGGGTGACTTTGCTCGTCGGCCGATCGAAGGCCACCGCGCGCAGTTACTTTGTGGATCTACCCTCGGGCGGTGGCAGCGGCCGCTCTGTCGTTTGTGAGCTATAATTACCTCACCGTGGGTACACGACTTCCCTTCCGATATTCGTGTGCTCGGTGATTAATAAAATATGTTAAAATATTGAATTTAAGGTTGAAATTACAAAACAATGTATTATCTTTGGAGAAAAACGTATCGCTAACTAAAAACTAATTGCTATGAAAAACGTGATTGTTGTCTTGTTGTTGCTGTTCTCTGTGATTTCTCGTGGCGAGTGCGTGAACGAAGCAGGCGAAGATATTTGTGTTAAAAACAAAAACAAAAACAAAATAGACTCCTCTGATGTGATTTCTCGTGGCGAGTACTCTAGCCTAATACGCGCATGGATTAAATTCGAAAACGAAGCAGGCGAAGATATTTTTGTTAAAAACCAAATCAAAATAGACTCCTCTGACGTTGGTTCTGTCAAATATTTTATCGATGAAAGTGAATATGAGCTACAAATCTTCATAGATGGTAAAGAGCAGAAGTCTAGGCTGATTGAAGTTCGCCCTAATTTTGATAGATCCAGATTCGAAACAGGCGCAAGCACAGAACTTGGAT
>JAVWYC010000114.1:0-6103 GCA_036661755.1 Mucinivorans sp.
GATAGTAAAGAAATAGAGCTAGAATAGTACAAACTAAAAAGCTCGCGCAGCTTGCGCGCAAAAAACCTCTCTCCGCGCAACCGCGCTATCTTGGGGCTGCACGCCCCAAACCCGCGGCCACGCGTGGCATTTGATTGCAGTGACTAACTAAAGTTGAAACCGAACAATTAACAAAACTACTCCTTATCTTCCTTAGCCTGCACATCCTTAACCGCCGGGCGAGACGAACGAGAAGAACCCCCACGAGAACCCCCTGAACGCGAAGACGAACCACCACGCGATCGCGAAAAACGTGCGTTATCAGCCAACGCCCCGCCCGACAAATCAGGCTCCGGCAACGTCGTCATCTGGCGAGTGCCAAAATCAATCGTACCCACCATCTCGAAATCAAGCTGCTTGCGCGCCAAATCAGCTCGCTTGATGCGAACACGCACAATGTCACCCAAAGTGAATCGACGAGCCGAACGGTGACCAATCACCGAATATGTCTCCCCGTCAAAAGCATAAAAATCATCGCCCATGTCTCGCAAAGCAACCATCCCCTCGATCTTGTTGGCCTCCAACTCCACATAAATACCCCAGTCCGTCACACCCGAAATGATGCCGTCCCACTCCGTACCCATCTTGTCCTCCATGAACTCAACCATCTTGTACTTGATCGATGCGCGCTCAGCCTCGGCCGCCTTGATCTCTTGGGCCGATGAATGATCGCACATCTGCTCGTAATAATCCCTGTCGGCCGACTTGCCCCCGTCTAAGTAGTGCTGCAACAAACGATGCACCATCATATCCGGATAACGACGAATCGGCGAAGTAAAGTGAGTGTAAAAATCGAACGCAAGACCGTAGTGCCCAATGTTTTGGGTGGAATACGTAGCCTTGGCCATCGAACGAACAGCCAACGTCGAAACGAGTTTTTCTTCGGGTTTACCCTTCACCTCGTGCAACAATCGGGTGAGCTCTTTGGCCACCGCCTTGCCGTGTTCTGCCTTTAAGTGATAGCCAAAACGAGTGATAAAACCTTTGAACTTCTCGAATTTTTCTTCGTTCGGTGTGTCGTGGATTCGATAGATCATCGTACGCTCTTTTTGCCCCGTGGCGCGACGTCCCACAAACTCCGCCACACGACGGTTGGCCAGCAACATGAACTCTTCGATCAGTTGGTTAGAGTCTTTCATCTCTTTGAAATAGACACTGAGCGGCTTGCCTTTTTCGTCGAGCACAAATTTTGCTTCGTCGCGTTCAAAACCGATCGAGCCATGTTTGAAGCGTGCCGCGCGCAAGATTTTGGCCAATCGATCGAGTTCCAATATCTCGTCTTTCATCGGCCCCTGGGCACCTTCGATAATGGCCTGAGCGTCTTCGTAAGCAAAGCGATTGTCCGAAAGGATCACCGTACGGCCGAACCATTCGTTCACTATTTCGGCCTCTTCACTCATCTCGAAAATAGCCGAAAAGCACAATTTTTCTTCGTTTGGACGCAGTGAACAAAGGAAGTTAGATAATTTTTCGGGCAACATAGGCACCGTGCGATCGACCAGATAGACCGATGTGGCGCGTTCCATGGCCTCGGTGTCGATCGGGTCGCCCGGCTGCACATAGTGTGTTACGTCGGCAATGTGAACGCCGATTTCCCAATTACCCGAAGGTAGTTTTTGGATCGATAACGCATCGTCGAAGTCCTTGGCGTCGGCCGGGTCGATGGTGAAGGTGGCGATGCCACGCATGTCGCGACGTTTTTTGATTTCGCTCGACGAAATAGTTTCAGAAATCGCCCCCGCTTTGTCTTCGAGTTCTTCGGGGAAGTGATAAGGCAAGCCAAATTCGGCCAATATGGCGTGCATTTCGGTATTATTATCGCCCGAATCGCCTAGCACATCAATAATTTTGCCGACCGGATTCTTTGAATTCATGGGCCACGAGACAACCTCGATCACCACTTTTTGCCCGTCGGCCGCGCCGTTTAGGTTGTCGAAAGGGACAAAAATATCGAGCGGCATTTGTCGTGAATCGACAACTACAAAGGCAAAACGCTCGGAAAGTTGCACCCGGCCTACGAATTTACGTTTGCCGATCTCTAATATTTCGACCACTTCGCCCTCGGTTCGTCCGTCGCGTCGTTTGCCTACAATTGTCACGCGCACCTTGTCGCCGTGCATAGCGTGCATTGTGTTACGCGGTTCGACTATAATATCTTTGGTTCCCTCCGGCGCATCGTCCACCACGATATAGGCCATGCCCGACGAGGTCATATCGACCTTACCCGTGGCCATACGGAGCAGGGTGCGTGTGAGCCGATAGCCTCCTTTTTTATCTTTGTCGGCCTCGATCACCAATTCCGATTGCAATTTGCTCAGAATCATGTCGCACAGTTCGCGGCTGAGCACCATGTCCATGTCTTTGGCGCTACGCATAACTTGCTTTGCGTTATATGTTTGCGAAGGATTGTTGTTGAATAGCGTAAAGACAGCATGTTGAAGTTCGTGGGTCACTTCGAGCGGTTGGGTCAATTCTTCGATCGACTGTACGTCCGACTTTTTGCGGCGTAAGAATTTTTTTAACATCATAAATTGCGATTATATTTGGTGTAAAGGTACACTTTTTTATCGAAAAACGTTCTGCACTATAAATATGAAACAAAAAAAATCATACTCAGCTTGATTATTTAACGAAATCGTTTGCATTATTTGCAAGTTCACAAAAAAATTTATACCTTAGTGCCAAACTTTTTTATTACCCAATCAATTTCATCAATAATGAAGAAACTACTAGTGCTTGCCCTTAGCTTTTTGGCACTGGCCTCTGTGGCCCAAAACCCAATCCCTGAGTGGCAAAATCCCCAAGTGGTGAAGGTCAACAAAGAGAAGCCTCGCGCCTATTTTATGTCATACACCAATCGCGATGTAGCGCGCGACAATAATTTCTTGGCCTCGGACTGGATCATCAACCTCAATGGCAAATGGAATTTCACCTATCTGGACGATCATAAAAAAGTCCCTGCCGACTTTATGAAGCCAACTTTCGACGACAGCCGTTGGGATACCATCACCGTGCCCGGCAACTGGGAACGACAAGGTTTCGGCACGGCCATCTACACCAATCATGGCTACGAATTTAAGCCTCGCAACCCACAACCGCCACAACTACCGGCAGCTGTGCCTACGGGGCTATATCGCACCACATTCGATATTCCGCTCTTGGTGCGCGATAGGGACGTATTCTTGGACTTAAATGGCGTTAAGTCAGGTACTTATGTCTACATCAATGGGCAAAAAGTGGGCTACACCGAAGATAGCAAGTCTAATGCTGAATTTCTAATCAACGACTACATAAAAGAGGGCACCAACACCTTGGCGCTCGAAGTGCGTCGTTGGTCGACAGGTTCATACCTGGAATGCCAAGATTTCTGGCGCATATCGGGCATCGAACGCGATGTATATATATGGTCGCAACCAAAAACGCGACTCGAAGATTTCACGGTGATTGCCACCTTGGACAGCACCTACCAAAACGGAATCTTCAAACTCGATATGGCACTTGTCAATAGCTTTATCAAAGAATCCGGGCCAATGCAAATTTGGTACGAATTAGAAGATGCCGACAAAAACTTGATAGACTATTCTTATATAGAGACCACCTTGGAGGGCAATTCGCGCGACACGGCTCGTTTTGAGCGCGTTTTTCCGAACATTCACCGTTGGAGCGCCGAAGATCCTTACCTCTATACCTTGGTGATGAAAATTCGCAAAGAGGGTAATTTTATCGAATACGCATCGGCTAAGGTTGGCTTCCGCACAAGCCAAGTCAAAGGAAATTTATATCTTGTGAACGGCAAAAAAGTGTTCATCAAAGGCGTTAACTATCACGAACACAACGAAAAAGCGGGTCACTACTTGACCGAAGAACTCATTCGTCGCGACATGGAACTGATGAAACAGGCCAACATAAACGCCATTCGCCTGTGCCACTATCCGCAATCGCGCCGCTTCTATGAATTGGCCGATGAATATGGCTTCTATTTGTGTAACGAAGCCAATATCGAATCGCACGGCATGTATTACGACTTGCAAAAAGGACGCTCGCTGGGCAATAACCCGCTGTGGCTCAACGCCCACATGGAACGTACGCAAAACATGTATGAACAAACCAAAAACTATCCGTCGGTGATGTTCTGGTCGCTGGGCAACGAAGCGGGCAATGGATATAACTTCTATGAAACGTACCTCTATCTCAAAGGTCGCGACTCGTTGCGTCCGGTGCAGTATGAACGCGCACTATTGGAGTGGAATACTGATATTTTCTGTCCTCAATATCCCGGGGCAAAAGCCTTGGCTCGATGGGCCAACATGGCCACCGATAGGCCTTATATCGCTTCGGAATACGCCCACGCAATGGGTAATTCCACAGGCAACTTCCGCGATCAATGGGTGGAAATATACAAATCGAAAAACCTGCAAGGAGGTTTTATCTGGGATTGGGTCGATCAAGGATTCTTGGAACAAACTAAGGACGGAGCTGAGTATTGGACCTATGGCGGCGACTATGGCGTCAATATGCCTTCGGATGGCAACTTCCTGTGCAACGGCATCGTTGCGCCAGATCGTACCCCGAAACCTGCCTTGTTGAGCGAAATCAAAAAAGTGCACCAATACGTGCAATTCACACCGCTCGACTTGGGTAAAGGGATATTCCAAATCAAGAATATTTACGACTTTACGAATCTCAACAAATACACGCTCACTTGGCAAATCATGGCGGGGAGCAAAACAGTGCGCTCGGGCAACATGACGCTCGATATGGCGCCCGACGCTGTGCGCACAATCACCGTGCCCGTTGGCGAACTGAAAGCCGAAGCCGGAACAGAATATTTCGTCAACTTCGCCTTGACGCTCAAAGAGAAAGATGGCCTACTCCAAAAAGGTTACCAAGTAGCCGCGGATCAATTTCTGCTGCCAATTGTCGCACCTAAAATTCAATACGTGGCCAAGGGTGGCAATCTGAAAGTGATCGAAAGTAGCGAACTCTTTGATGTGAGCAATTCGAGCTTCGCCATCGCTATCGACCGTGCTACCGGTTACATGACCTCATACGATGTGAACGGAGTGGAGATGATGGCCAATGGCTTTGGCCTACGTCCATCGTTTTGGCGTGGGGCTACCGACAATGACTATGGCAATCAATTCCCCGAACGTGCTGCCGCTTGGCGCTCGCCAATCACTCGCGCCCAAAGCGTGCGTGTAGTGTCGCAATCGTCTACGGCGGTGGTGATCGAAGCGCAATACGCGCTACCCGACGCGACAAGTCTTGTGGTGAGCTACAAAATCTACCCTTCGGGGGCCGTTAACGTGACGTGCAATTTCAAAGGTAACAAGGCAAGCAAGAGTGAACTCATGCGCGTTGGTATGCGTATGCGTTTGCCTGAGCAATATGCTGCACTGGAATATTTTGGTCGTGGGCCGTCAGAAAACTACGCAGATCGCAAGTGGGGCTCAAATGTGGGGCTATACAAAAGTAATGCGGGGGTTGAAAATTACGACTACGTGCGTCCGCAAGAGACGGGGCATCACACCGATACGCGCTATTTGTCTCTCACCGCTTCGCGCAAGGGCGGTTTGGCTGTTGTGAGTGGTGATTCGTTGATTGAATTTAACGCACTTCGCAATTCGGTTGAGGATTTTGATGCTGAGGGTATGCCGGATAAGGCTTATCAGTGGAAGAATTTCACGGCCGATGAAAAGCACGACCAGAAGGCGGCTTTTGGGACTATGCCTCGTCACACACACACTTCGGATATTGTAGCCAGGGATTATGTAGAGTTGTCGATTGATGGTCGAATGTCTGGTTTGGGAGGTGATGATTCGTGGTATTCTCGTCCTTACGAGCCTTATCGGGTTTATGCGTCGAAGGATTATCAATGGAGTTTCACTTTGGTGCCTATTCGTTCGTCGGCCGAGGCGTCGCGATATAGCGGGGTGAGGTTTTAGTTTGTTATAAAACGGTTAGGCCCGGCGGGAGACGATGTTTCCCTCCGGGCTTTTTTTTGTGTTATGGGGTGTATGGAATTTCACTCAGTTATTCGTTGCAATTGGATGTCACGCGTGGG
>JAVWYC010000115.1:0-6067 GCA_036661755.1 Mucinivorans sp.
CGCGCTATCTTGGGGCAGGCGTGCCCCAAACCCTCGCTGAAAATAGCATCAACCACCACACTTGCTATGGCCGCACGAACTGCATACCAAACAACCCTCCTGATAAATTAAGGTGTCTTGCCCACATTCAGGACACGTAATGCCACTCTTGGCCTTAGTCCCATTAGGTATGTATTTATACAAAGCACGCGCCACACCATTCTTCCACGTGTTGATCGTTTCGCTATCCAATTGCAAAGAAGAAATGAGCGACACTACGTCCACAATAGGCATCTCATTACGCAAGACACCCGAAATCAACTTGGCGTAGTTCCAAAAACCTTGGTCGAACATACGCGAGATACCACCAATGGTGTTCGTATAGCCATATTTATCTTCGTACTGAAAATCATAACGAGTGCCGTTGCCCTCTTCCTTGACTTTGATGATCTTCCCTTTTTCGATACGTTTAGGGATAAACATCGCGTCCTCTTCGATCTTACCGGTGAAGATTTCGTATGGAATATCGTTATAAACGCCCACAAAAGCTATCCACTCTTCCGACCCGTTGCGGAAACGCACCACTTGCGCATCGAGCACCATTGGTCGTTTGGTTGGCAGGCCGCCTTTCTTTTCGCGGTCATCTTTTTTGAGCAGCACTCCCGCTCGCGAACCATCGCGATAGACGGTCACGCCCTTGCAACCCTCTTGCCATGCTGTTTTGTAGACATCGGCCACCAGCTCTTCGGTAGCAGTTTGCGGCAAGTTGACCGTCACCGAGATCGAGTGATCTACCCATTTTTGGATCGCCCCCTGCATTTTCACCTTTTGCACCCAATCGATATCGTTGCTTGTTGCTTTATAATATGGTGATTTTTTGACCAGTTCTTCTATCTTTTCGTCGCTCATGGCCGCCACTTCTTCTTTGGTGTGGCCTATCGTGTTGAGGTAAGTTAAGAAGTGGTGGTGAAAAACGTTGTACTCTTCCCATGAATCGCCCACCTCGTCCACAAAACTCACCGTAGCATTCACGTCCGAAGGGTTAACCTTGCGACGACGCTTATAGACCGGCAAAAAGACAGGTTCGATGCCGCTCGTGGTCTGTGTCATTAGAGACGTTGTCCCCGTTGGGGCTATGGTGAGCAAGGCGATGTTTCGACGTCCTGTTTTGACCATATCTTGATAGAGAGCCTCGTCGGCGGCCTTGATACGTTCGATCATCGGGTTGCCAACCTCGCGTGCAGATTCATAGAGAGGGAATGCACCACGTTGGCCTGCCATTTCCACCGATGAGCGATAGGCGGCCAAGGCTAACATTTTTTGAACGTCGACAGCCATATTGAGCGCCTGTTCTGTGCCATAGCGCAGCCCCATGGCGGCCAACATATCACCTTCGGCCGTAATACCCAAGCCACAACGACGGCCGGCCAAGGCTTTCGAGCGAATTTTCTCCCACAATTGACGCTCCACACGACGAATATCGTCAGTTTCGGGATCGCCGCTTATTTTTTCGATTATGGTGTCGATTTTCTCTATTTCGAGGTCGATAATATCGTCCATTATGCGCATTGCTTTACGTACATGGGATTTGAATTTTTCGGCGTCGAATTTTGCTTTTTTGGTGAATGGATTATCCACATAAGCATATAGATTTATGGCCACCAAGCGACATGAGTCGTAGGGGCAGAGCGGAATTTCGCCACACGGATTTGTAGAAACGGTCATAAAACCTTTATCGGCATAGCAATCGGCAATCGATTCGCGAATAATAGTATCCCAAAACAGGACACCCGGTTCGGCCGATTTCCAAGCGTTGTGTATGATCTTGTTCCACAATGTTTTGGCGTCGATATTTTTTTCGATCAGTGATTTTTGACCTTCGATCGCTTTGATTGGGAATTGTTGGTGATAGGTGTGACCAGACAAAAGCGCCTCCATAAATTCGTCATCGATTTTGATCGACACATTGGCGCCTGTCACTTTGCCGCTTTCCATTTTTGCATCTATAAAGCGCTCTGCGTCAGGGTGTTTGATCGACAGCGAGAGCATCAATGCCCCACGACGCCCATCTTGTGCCACTTCTCGTGTGGAGTTTGAATAGCGTTCCATAAAGGGCACAATGCCGGTCGAAGTGAGCGCCGAATTGAGCACCGGTGACCCTGTGGGGCGAATATGCGATAGGTCGTGCCCAACGCCTCCGCGACGTTTCATGAGTTGCACTTGTTCTTCGTCTATACGGATAATTCCGCCATAAGAGTCGGCAGGTTTTTCGTGTCCAATGACAAAGCAATTCGAGAGCGATGCTATTTGAAGATCATTGCCCACGCCCGTCATAGGGCCTCCCTGAGGGATCACGTAGCGGAAATCTTCCAGCAGTTCCAAGACCTCATCCTTGGACATCGGATTTGGATATTTTTGCTCTATGCGCACCAATTCGCTCGCTATACGATCGTGCATTTGGGTTGGTGAGCACTCGAAAATTTTGCCCCATGAATCTTTGAGGGCATACTTACTGACCCAGACCGTAGCGGCCAGATCGTCACCTTTGAAATATTGACGTGTGGCTGCCACCGCCTCTTCGTAGGTGTATTCTGTTTTGGTTTTCATAATCGTTATTGACTTTGCTACAAAAGTACAAAACAGATTATAAGCAACGCACTTTTGTGAAAAGAGTTATTAACACGTTATCTAAAACTTATCTGAAATCGCGCGCCATCGTAACGCTAACTTGCTCTATATCACCACCTAGCGGAGGTGCAATCTTGGCAATAGTAATTTCAGCAGCGAGTAAAGCCGCAAATTTTTGGCCCACAGCATTCAAGATCCGATCGGCCACCGCCTCCAAAATATGCGATGGGATCATCATTTGTTCCTCTACACATTGATAAAGGTCAAGATAGCTCACCGCATGGCTGATTTGGTCGCTTTGGGCGGCTTGCGTGGCGTTGTAAGTGGCCCGGAGAGAGACAGTGAAGCGAGTGCCAACTGTTTGCTCGGTGGCATAGCAGCCATGATTGGCATAAAAGCGCATGTTGCTTAGATTGATTTTTGCGATCATATTTTTGCGACTATGAGTTTATAATAAATAGTGACAACTTATAAAAATTGCTTTTTCGGCGTTGACCTACGGATCCTCAAAATACCCACTTAACAGTAAGTAAATTTTCGAGACCCGAAACCCAACGCCAAAAAAGCAATTTACAGAAAGACCCCCTTAATCTACGTGTTGAAAAACCAACGCCGATCGATTTGTGTTATATATTCTTATATAGTGACGACCCTCGGTTGTCGACGAAAAATAGTCGATCGTGTTGTCTACTCGACCAAAACCGCCAAATTCAATGTCGTCAGTATCCAAAATAATACGATAGCGCCCCGGCATAGGTACCGGCATGCGGTAATCCATAATAGAGGCCGAAGGGTGCCAATTGAAAACAAAAACTAGACCCGCTTGTTCGTAAACCATCGTCTTGTTGTCGTTGTCGTTGAGCAAATTATAGCCGTAGCCCGATCGCAAAATATGATGCGTACGAACCAAACTGATCATTGCCTTATCGAAAGCCTTCAAATCGCCGTAACGCAACTTTGGATCATTGGAAAGCGACCACTGACGACGAGCATGCGCGTAGCTCCAATTGTTGCCCTGACGCGGGAAATCGATCCATTCGGGGTGACCAAATTCGTTGCCCATGAAGTTCAAATAGGCCTCGCCACCAAGAGTGATGGTGAGCAAACGAATCATCTTATGCAGAGCAATACCGCGATCGATCACCAAATTGCGCGAACCCTTGTCCATCGAATAATACATCTCTTTGTCCATCAAGCGGAAAGCGATCGTTTTGTCGCCCACCAAGGCTTGGTCGTGACTCTCGCAATAAGCAATCGTCTTGGCGCCGGGCAATCGATTACAGAGCATGCTCCACATCTCTTGCAAATTCCACTGTTCGTCGGGCAAATCTTTGAGGTATTTGATCCAGAAATCGGGAATGGCCATCGCCAAACGATAGTCGAAACCAATGCCGCCATCTTCGATAGCCACCGCCATACCGGGCATGCCGCTCACATCTTCGGCAATGGTGACGGCCGAAGGCTTCACCTCGTCGATCAAACGATTGGCCAAAGTCAAGTAGGTGATCGCGTCGCGATTGACCTGATTGCCAAAATATGAGTCGTATGGATTCGACATAAAGTCAGTGTAACCATGGTGATAATAGATCATCGAACTCACACCGTCAAAACGATAACCATCAAAGTGAAACTCATCTAACCAATACTTCACGTTCGAGAGCAACAAGTGCTGCACCTCGTGTTTGCCATAATCAAAAAGTTTGCTATCCCAATGAGGGTGATCACCCGCCGCACCGGAAGGCGAATAAAGGTTATCCGTGCCATCGAGGCGATTGATCCCCTCCACCGTATTCTTGACAAAGTGCGAGTGCACCAAATCCATGATCACCGACAAACCCATCGAATGCGCCGTCTTGATTAAGTGTTTCAACTCCTCGGGCGTACCAAAACGCGAAGAAGGGGCAAAAAGGCTCGACACATGATAACCAAAACTACCATAATAAGGATGTTCGGCTACTGCCATCATCTGCACCGCGTTGTAGCCCAGTGCTTTGATTTCGGGCAAGACTTTCTCCTCGAATTCGGCATAGGTGGCCACGCCCTCTTTTTCGAGCGACATGCCAACGTGCACCTCATAAATAACAAGCGAGCCGTTCAGCTCCGTATAAAATTCATCGCCCGTCCAATCAAAAGGCACTTGGGGCTCCCACACCTGACCCACAAAATCTTTGGTCTCTTCGTTTTGCACCACACGGCGAATGTAGGCAGGTATACGATCGGCCCAAGAGTCGTCGGCCCCGTGAATAAATAATTTTATCAAACTTTCGTGTTGCAAACGTGGATTGTCGTCCGTAGCGATAAATACCGACCAAATGCCCCATTGGTCTTTGGAGAGCGGATATTGCGTACGTTGCCAGTCGTTCCAATCGCCAAAGACGAATACTTCCTTGGCTCCGGGCAGCCATTCGCGCACCCACCAACCGCGTGCCGTCGGGTCGTAATGTACTCCAAAATGGATATGAGCATTGGCGAAGTCGCGCAGCGAACCGCTAAAATGCTCAATTTCGCCCAAGCGCCACTTGTAACGGTCGTAACGATAATTAAGCTCTCCTTCTACGGGTGCAAGCCATTCGTCATTTTCGATAATTGGTAAACTCATTTGGTAATCCTTTTATTAGGCCACAAAGTTAGGTATTTTTCTTTAAGTTAGGCATATTTTTTGTTTTACTCTAATTTTATTACTAACTTTGTCAATAGAGGCTAGTTTTGGTGACTAAAAATCTACCTTTATGGTTAAGTTGAAATTCTAAAAAATTATGAAAAAATACAATTCTCTTTTGTGGGGCGTAGCCTCTATTGTTATTGGGTTATTGATTTTAATTTACCCGGTTGGTGTGATTGAAATATTGATACGTATTGTGGGTTTAGTTTTGTTGAGTGTTGGTGCGATTCAGTTGATCACATTTTTTGCAGTTCGTCGCACGGCGGGTTTTTCGTGGACTGCGATTCCGTTGGGTGGTGTATTGGCGGTAGTTTTGGGTATTATGTTGGTAGCTAGTCCGGCTACATTTGCTTCTTTTTTCATGATTATGGTTGGTATTTTGCTTATGGTATTGGCTGTGGTGCAGGTTGTTGGGATTGCCAAGGCGCATAAGACCAACAAATCGATTTCGTCTTTATTTTACATTTTTCCGGTGGTAATGTTTTTGTCGGGGACTGTATTTTTCTTTTTTCCGATGGCGACCACGGCATGGTTGGTAATTTTTGCTGGTGCGTGGATTATGGTGTATGGCATATCGGAGATAGTGGGTTTTTTTGTGATTGGTGGTAAGCGTTTGCCGTTGCCTAATGAGCCTGAGGTGTAGGTGATTTGTGTTAAGATGCGTTGATTCAGAGAAACGCAGTTTTTAGAGTAGTTAAGAAAAACGAAGTTTTCAAGAGCAATTAAGAAAGAAACGGAATCACTTGGAGCCGATTCAGAAAAACGCAGTTTTTCCCAAAAAGTTTTGGGTGACTTTTT
>JAVWYC010000116.1:0-6065 GCA_036661755.1 Mucinivorans sp.
AAACCGCTCGCCGCGCAACCGCAAAGTGCGAGATAAGGCAAACCGCTCGGTGCCAGCGGCGCGCAACAAATCGCCGTGCCGGCGCTGGGTCGAATCGTGACTTTTGAAAAAGTCACCCAAAACTTTTTGGGAAAAACTGCGTTTTTCTGAATCGGTTCGCGAGAAATTCGCTTTTCTTAACTGCTCTTGGAAACTTCGTTTTTCTGAATCGGTTCGCGAGAAATTCGTTTTTCTTAACTGCTCTTAAAAACTTCGATTTTCTTAACTGGTTATAGCTCAACCCTACGTGCCAAACCATCACTGACAATTAAATGCGATTTTAGGCTTTGCAATGTGCGACCGCCCCCCCCAAAAAAAAAGCAACACACATAACGCTGAGCAAAAAGAACACACACTAATTGCCCGTCTCGGAAATAAACTTAATACGAGACAAACGAATCTCGGTCTGAGTGTAATCTGAACCCAAAATAGCCTCAGCCTCCGACACAGAATCAGTAGTGGCCTCCTGACGGAAATACTCAATGATATCCGCCACCTTGTCTTCGTCTATTGTCTCGTTAATGTAATAATCCAAATTGATACGCGTACCAGCATTCACAATCGCCTCCAAATCGGTCAACACATCCTCCATTGTCATACCCTTGGCCTCGGCAATATCTTCGAGCGACATCTTGCGATCGATCGACTGAATGATGAAAACCTTACCCACGCTCTTGTTGACCACCGAACGTACCACCAAATCCTGAGCACGAGTAATATCATATTGCTCGACATAACGCTTGATGAGCTCGATAAACGGAGCGCCGAACTTACGCGCCTTGCCCATGCCAACGCCCGTGATTTGTTGCATATCTTCGAGCGAAATAGGATACTGAATAGACATATCTTCGAGCGATGGATCTTGGAAAATCACAAAAGGTGGTAGTTTTTCGCGTGCAGCAATCTCGCGACACAAATCTTTGAGCATCGCATACAAAATTTCGTCTACCGCACCCGTACGACCCGCCGAACCAGCCATCATATCCGTCGATTCGGTGGTGTCGAAATGACGGTTAGAGGCCACAAGAATAGAATATGGCTTAGAAATATAGGCCACACCTTTGGCCGACAAAGACAGCACACCGTAGTTCTCTATATCTTTGTCGAGCAACCCTTCGAGCTCCGCCGCACGCACCACCGCGCGCCAATACAGCTCATCGCGCCCCACACCGATGCCAAATTCTTTGAGCGTATTGTGTTTATATGACTTAACAAGAGCCGTTATTTTGCCCATAATGATGGATACAATGTGGTCGGCCTTGAAACTTTCGCCCAATTCACTAACCACCGTCAACATCATTTTCACATCGTCTTTTGCTTCTTTGCGCTGTGGCGGATTAATGCAATTATCGCACGCACCGCAGTTTTTTTGGAGGTAATCTTCACCAAAATAGTGGAGTATAATGTGACGTCTACAAGCCGTACTTTCGGCATAGGCCACCGTTTCACTGAGCAACATATTGCCAATTTCTTGTTCGGCGATAGGTTTGCCTTGCATGAATTTTTCCAGCTTTTGAATATCCTTATAACTATAGAAGGTGATGCAATTGCCCTCGCCTCCATCGCGTCCCGCGCGCCCTGTTTCTTGGTAGTATCCTTCGAGCGATTTAGGGATATCGTAGTGAATCACAAAGCGCACATCAGGTTTGTCGATTCCCATACCAAAGGCGATTGTGGCCACAATAACGTCTACATCTTCCATCAAAAAGCGATCTTGATTTTCGGCTCTTGTGGCCGCATCGATCCCGGCATGATAGGGCAAGGCCTTAATGTCGTTCACTTGCAGCAGCTCGGCCAACTCCTCTACTTTTTTGCGCGATAGACAATATATAATACCCGACTTGCCGGCGTGTTGTTTGATATATTTAATAATTTCACGCGAGGCATCTTGTTTTGGGCGCACTTCGTAGTAAAGGTTTGGGCGATTGAACGAGCTACGAAAAACGTCAGCGGCATTCATACCCAAGTTTTTCTGAATATCGATCTGCACCTTAGGTGTTGCTGTGGCCGTGAGCGCAATAAGTGGTGCGGCGCCGATTTCGGCAATAATTGGCCTTATGCGACGATATTCCGGTCTGAAATCGTGCCCCCATTCGGATATACAGTGCGCCTCGTCGATGGCATAGAAAGAGACTTTCACCTTGCGCAGCAGTTCCACGTTTTCTTCTTTGGTGAGCGATTCGGGAGCGAAGTACAGCAATTTTGTTTTACCCTCCAACACATCTTGGCGCACTTGTGTGATGGCGCTTTTGCCGAGCGAGGAATTTATAAAATGCGCCACTCCTTCTTCCATGGCAAAAGTGCGCATAGCGTCCACCTGATTTTTCATCAAGGCAATGAGCGGCGAAATGACAACGGCCACTCCCGGCAAAATAAGCGCAGGAAGTTGGTAGCATAATGATTTACCACCACCGGTTGGCATCAGGACGAAAGTGTCGCGTCCGGCCAATAAATTGCGGATAACGGCTTCTTGATTTCCTTTGAAATGGTCGAAGCCAAAGTACTTTTTGAGGTTTTTGAGGAGCTCTTCTCTATCTGTTTGTGCCATCAAAGCATTAAAATAATGATTAAAGGTAGTAATTTTTCTTAAAAACAACTTATCTTTGTAAAAAATTACTGTGAAAAAAATTTTAGAAGATAGCTTTATCATTGACTTTGCACGCTCTGTTGTCCTACAAGAACAGAGCGCCATTGGTGAGCTTACTGAATTGATTGACAACGATTTTGCATTGATTGCACATCTAATTTTCGAGTCCAAGGGTAGGCTCATAATAACCGGAATTGGTAAAAGTGCGATTATAGCACAAAAAATCGTTGCCACGCTCAATTCGACCGGCACACCATCAGTTTTCCTACATGCGGCCGACGCCATTCATGGCGATTTGGGCATCGTTCAACCCCACGATATTGTGCTCTGCATTTCAAAGAGTGGCAATTCGCCAGAGATCAAAGTTCTCGCTCCGCTCATAAAGCGTATGGGTAACACTTTGATTGGCATGGTGGGTAACACGACCTCTTTTTTGGCTTCGGTGAGCGACTATTTGCTCGACACGACAGTGGCGCACGAGGCCTGCCCCAACAACTTAGCCCCCACCACCAGCACCACCGCTCAACTTGTTATGGGCGATGCTTTGGGCATGACACTGCTCAAAATGCGTGGCTTCACGGCCGAAGATTTTTCGCGCTTTCACCCCGGCGGAGCGCTGGGCAAAAAACTCTACACCAGGGTGAGCGATATTATTACGGACGAAAATTGCCCGAGCGTTTCGCTGCACGACCACTTAGACAAAATAATTATCGAAATCAGCAGCGCACGCCTTGGCGCGACGGCTGTGGTGGACGAAAATAATAAGGTGGTGGGCATAATCACAGACGGTGATTTGCGTCGTATGCTAGAAAAACGCAAAGATATTGTCCGGGTTAAGGCCGAGGATATTATGAGCCGTTCGCCAAAGACCATCGAGGCCGACGAATTGGCCATCGACGCCTATCAAACAATGGAAAATAATAAGATAACAGGACTCATAGTGACTCGCAATGGAGATTATTGCGGCATTATTCACCTGCACGATATTCTTCGTGAAGGAGTAGTATAAGGCTACGCTTTTTTATATCTTAGTTAACAATAATAAAAATATATAATTCGTAAACATGAGGCCATTACAACAAAAATTAGCACGTTTCGACACTCCACGTAAACTAAAAGAAGCAAATGTATATCCATTTTTTCGCCCTATCGAGAGCGAACAAGATACCCAAGTGACCATCAATGGTCAAAAAGTATTGATGTTCGGCAGCAACTCTTACCTTGGGTTGACCAATCACCCCAAGGTAATTGAAGCTTCGATCGAGGCTACACGTAAATATGGTACGGGGTGTGCCGGTTCGCCATTTTTGAATGGTACGCTCGACATTCACAAAGCGCTAGAAGCCAAACTAGCGGCCTTGGTAGGCAAAGACGAGGCAATACTCTACTCCACCGGTTTTGGAGTCAACCTAGGCACAATTTCATGCCTGACAAGCCGCGAAGACTATATCCTACAAGATGAATTAGATCACGCTTCGATAATCGAGGGACGACGTTTGAGCTACTCTAACGTGTTGAAATTCAAGCACAACAACATGGATTCGCTCGACAAAGCGCTCGCCTCGTGCCAGGCCGACCGCGTGAAGTTAATCGTTGTGGACGGCGTTTTCTCGATGGAAGGCGACCGAGCACCGCTGCACGAAATAGTAGCCTTAGCCAAAAAATACGATGCCGATATTTTTGTGGACGAAGCTCACTCGCTCGGAGTTTTTTCGGCCGATGGTTCGGGTATTTGTAAGGCCATGGGCGTGACTGACGATGTGTCGTGTGTGATGGGGACTTTCAGCAAGTCGTTCGCTTCGATGGGTGGTTTTGTGGCCACGGATCACGACACGGCCAATTTCTTGCGCCACAATTCGCGTCCTTATATGTTTTCGGCCAGCCTTACCCCCGGTTCCACGGCAGCCGTTAGCGCGGCCATAGACATCATGTTGGCCGAACCGGAACGAATTGAGCACCTATGGGCGCTGACCAATTACGCGCTCAAAGGATTCAAAGAGATGGGCTGCGAGGTCGGCCACACTTCAACTCCAATTATTCCCTTGTTTATACGCGACAATATCAAAACGTTCCAAATTATTCACGAACTTTTTGACGAAGGAATTTTTGTCAACCCCGTTGTTGCGCCGGCCGTTGCGCCCGACAGCACCTTGATTCGATTCTCGTTCATGGCCACACATACCTTTGAACAAATTGACTTTGCATTCGACAAGATCGCAAAAATTTTCAAAAAACACAACCTCATATAGAATGGCTGAAGAGAAAAAGATGCGACTTTGGACGCGTGACCTAGTCAAAAAATATAAGCAGCGTACTGTCGTCAACCAAGTGTCGATCGAAGTGACACAAGGCGAAATTGTTGGCCTTTTGGGCCCTAACGGAGCCGGCAAAACAACAACTTTCTACATGACAGTGGGGCTGATTGAGCCAAATGGCGGGCAGATTTTTTTGGACGACGAAGAAATCACAAGCGATCCCGTCTATAAACGCGCCCAAAAAGGCGTGGGCTATTTGGCGCAAGAGGCATCTGTTTTTCGCAAATTGTCGGTCGAGGACAACATACGCGCGGTGTTGGAGATGACATCCTACACCAAGGAGTATCAACGTGAAAGATTGGAGTATTTGATCCAAGAGTTCTCGCTACAAAAAGTACGCAAGAGCCTCGGGCAGCAACTTTCGGGTGGCGAACGAAGGCGAACCGAAATTGCGCGAGCGGTATCTATCAACCCCAAATTTATTTTGCTCGACGAGCCCTTTGCCGGTGTCGACCCGATTGCGGTAGCCGAGATCCAGTCCATTGTAGCTTCGCTCAAAGAGTTGAATATCGGGGTGATAATCACCGACCACAATGTGCACGAAACACTATCGATCACCGATCGTACATATATTTTGGTGGAGGGCAAGGTGATTCGCGAGGGTACGGCCGAAGAGTTGGCTGGCGATGAATATATTCGCAAGATCTATTTGGGCCCGGATTTCGAGCTTCGCAAGCCACGTTCTCCCCACAAGCGATAATTAGGCCTTTTTTCAAGCCCAAGATCACCCTAAAAAATCAGCTCGGATTGCTCGATCAACGTAGCAGGCTCTATCGATATTGATGCGGAATATAATGGCGCCTGTGTCTTGACTGTAATAGGCAAGATATGCTTGCGCTTGACGGTCACCTTACGCCCATCGGCCGAACCAATATACTGCTTTGAACCATCAGCCTTGCACCACAACACCGTACATGTAATATCCTCCGAATAATTATCCTCAATCCATAAGTTGGAGCCTACCCTACCAAGTAAAGACATTATCACCTCCACCTTAGCCTCGCCCTTATTGAGCACTATCACCGGAGCACCATTAATCATCAACTCTATATGACCCTCCTCTAAATCTGGTGCCATCAAACGAATGCCAAACACCACACGCTTTAACTCGATATTGAGCACCT
>JAVWYC010000117.1:0-6050 GCA_036661755.1 Mucinivorans sp.
AAACAGAGATATAGTTGTAGAGTCCATTATGTGTAGCATCTTTTCCCATGACCTTCCGTGGCGGCTGTCCGGTAAAACGTCTTTGTATTGCTCGAATAACGAAAAATAGACTTCTGCGAAGAAATCACTACTACGTCGGCTATTCGCCTGGGCAAGGGTGCTGCGCTTGACCATGTAATCGATGCCAAGGTGTTGCAACTTATGGGCTTCAGAGAGCATGCCGATAACAATTTCCCGTAGAGAATCATGGTGCATCAGCACGCCGTAAAGCATAATTACAAAATGAGAATAGCCGTCTAGCTTCTTTACGTAGCGTTCAGAACCTGTTTTGCGACTTATTTCTTTGATTTTTTGCTTGTTTGTGAGTTTTAATAGCTGACAATAGAGCGGCTGTCCGGTAAAATGTGTACTTTTGTGCATGTCTTATTACTTTTATGTATAGTAACTGCAAAGTAAAGACAATGGGCTGATTCCGCAATGGAATCAGCCCTGTTTTTTTGCCTTATTTTAGTTTTACCGGACAGCAATAATTGCAATTAATAACCCCCCAAAAAATCAACAATACACACACAAAAAAAAGAGGTGCCCCAAAACGGAGCACCCCCTCATATCATTACGCAAAACCAAATGCTAGAAAATAGCGTAATTCGGATTCTGAACAAGCAACGGGTTGTTAGTCAACGTGTTCTTGTCTATCGGCCACACCAACATGTGCGACTGTGTAGCCTTGTCAAGCACCGGCAAACCGGTCTCAAGGAAAGATGCCGACACCGCGAAAACTAACGGATCACCACCCTTAGCTTGCTTCATGCGAATAATGTCATACCACATCTTACCCTCGCAAGGAGTCTCAAGAGCATGCTCCTTGAAAATAGCAAGCTCATTGGTCGCAAAATCACTATTCACATAGACCGGATAAGGCTGAGCCTTGCCCTCCGCCGTGCGATAAGCACGCTCGCGCAAAGCATTAATGTCCTCAGACGGATCCTGACCCAACGCATTCTTGATCTCGGCACGCATCATCAACAAATCAGCATAACGATAAACCACATAATCGTCCACATATTTACGCGTCGAACCGTCTATCGTCCCTAGATATTTGCGCAGCACAGTCCCCGTATTGGTGCGATTGAGCGCCGACTGATCCAACACACCGGTCGTAAAGGCACTCTCTTTATAGAAATCCAAGAAATTGGTACGTTTGCGAACGTCTTGGTCTTGATAAGCTTGGAAATATTTGAACGAAAATTCGTAGCGCTGTATTCCCGTTGTCACAAGACCCAACGTGTCGCCGTCAAGCATTTGCCCCTCTTTCCCGTAGCAACCATTGGCTGTCAGGTCGTTTTGGTAGTACAAAAATTGCGAAGCAAAATTACTGCCAGCCGTGGTGGTCGAAAAATTGAGCGCCAGAATAATCTCGCTATTACCCTTGTTGGCATAGTTGAAAACGTCGGCATAACGATCCATCAACGCGAATTTCGACTGAGGAATATCGTTCAAAGCGGCCAAAGCCGTGTTGAGCTCTTCGGCGTTGTATGAAGTTTTGTTGAACTTCGCGCCCCACAGATAGACATCGGCAATCAGCATTTTGGTAGCCGCTTTGTTCCACAGTTCGCGCGATTGACCCGTAGAAGGGTAACCAACGGGCGCAAACAAGGCGTCTGCTTTGGCTAGGTCTTCTTTAATGAAGGCCAGCGTCTGATCGTAGGTCGAACGAGCTGTATAGTAAACCGTTACGTCTGGATTACCCTCCACCACGATTGCTTTTTTCTCGATCGGCACACCGCCATAAGTGCGCAGGAGTTGGAAGTAATAGAAGGCGCGCAAAGAGTAGGCCTGAGCCAAGTATAGATCTTTCTTCTCTTTGGAAACAATATTTGTCCCCATAGGTTCGATTTTTTCGAGGAAGAGGTTTATATCCATTATTGGACGATAGTAGCCCACCCAGTTAGAGTAGCCCGGTGTATTTTGGTTCAGCGTGTTGCCAATAATATCCGAATTATTGAGAGCCGCGCCCAGAGTTCCACTACCTGTTCTTTGGGTACCGCTACGCGCTTCGCCCAGCATCCAGAACGACCAATAGTTATTGCGCAATTGGGTGTGTAGACCATACATAGACCCTGTGACTTGCGCCTCGTTTTTCCAGAAGTTACCCTCGGCCGGATAGTCTTCCGGTGCCAGGTTCAAGCTGTCGCACGAAGAGAGCGACAAGCCAATGGCCGCAACGAGAATGGTTGATTTATAAAAATATTTTTTCATTGTTGGCTTAGTTTTAGAATGTGATTTTTGCACTAAATAGGAACGTCAATGGCAATTGATATGCACCATAAGAGCCTGGATTACCACCTATTTCGGGGCCATAGTTATTTTGCACTGCTGTGATGTAGCCAAGGTTTTGGCCGGTGACGGCGAGTGTCAAGTTTTGCATTTTGGCCTTGCTGATCAATTTTTGAGGGAAGCTATAACTAAGTTGCACTTCGCGGAAGGCCCAGTAGCTAGCGTCGTGGGTCATGAAGTTCGATGTACGATAGTTGTTCTTAACCAATTGGTCGGCCCAGTAGTTGATTGGATATTTGGCATTTGGATTCTCGGGAGTCCAAGTGTCCTTCACGTCTGTACAAGTACCATAAGTGCCCTGCATGTTGCCTAGATACCAAGTGCGACCGAAGTCAAATTGCACATGGCCAACAGCGAAGTCGGTGCGAATATAGAGCGTCAAGTTGCGCCAAGTCAAAGTGGTCGACAAACCGCCATAGATTTTTGGAGTTGTGCGCCCCAAGACTTTACGGTCGCGTGTGTCGATTGTGTCGTTGCCGTCTATATCTTCAAAGAAGAGGTCACCTTTGGCAAAAGGGTTTACTTTTGCTTTTTCGGCTGCTGTCATCGAGTTATATAGGTCGATCCCGGCAGTTGGTTTTTGTTTATTGGCGTAACCTACATCAGAATACATTGCCATATCGAGTTTATTGGCGCCATATTTTTTGAGGTCTTCGTCTGTGCGATACATACCAATACAGTTGTAGCCTACAAATTCATCGCCCCACAAGCCTTCTTGTGTACCACCTACCCAAACTAATTGTTTGAGGTTTGGATCCCAGATTTGGGTTCCGCCTTGTCGGTTGCGATCGCGATCATTGTTGGGAAGCGAGAGTACTTTATTTTTGTTCCAAGTGAAGTTAGCCGTAATCGACCAGTTCCAGTCTTTGGTACGTATTGGTTCAAATGTTCCACTGATTTCAATACCTTGGTTACCCACCGAACCGTTGTTGGTGCGTAGCGATGTGATACCTGCCGTACCGGGGAGGTTGATGTTAGAGATCAAGTCGCTTGTCACACGATTGTAGTATGCCAAGGCGAAGTTGATACGTCCGTCGAGGAAGCCTGCATCGACACCGATTTCAAAGGTCGACGATTTTTCCCAACGCAGGTTAGGTGAAGGAAGTCCTCCCAAACCATAACCAATATTACCCAAGTAAGCATTATTACCAGTGTAAGTGCCATAGTTTCCTTGTAGGTCATACGATCCGATACCCCCAACGTTACCATTTTGGCCATACGAAGCACGCAGTTTGAGGAAGTTGAGCCAACCGCTCGAATTTGCCATCCAGTTTTCGCGAGTGAGCACCCAAGCAGCCGACACACCGGGGAAGAATCCCCAACGGTTGTTGCCCACCAATTTAGAGTAGCCATCTTCACGGAAAGAGAAGCCAACGATATAACGTCCGTCGTAGTCGTAGTTCAAACTACCAAGGAAAGACATGATGCGCTCTTGCGAGTGCCAAGAGTCTACGCCACGTTTGTCTTTGTCGGTCGATGTGAGCCCGAGGTCCATAAATTCGTCGGTCGGTGCCAACGAACCGGAGGCAGACAAGCCCAAGTTACGTGAGTCATAGTACTCCATACCCACCAAACCGTTGAAGTGGTGTTTGCTACCGCCAAAGTCGGTGTTGTAGTTGAGCACGGCGTTGTATGTTTGGCGCAAAGTACGACCAAAAGAGGCCGATGAACTGCGGTCACGATTAATTGTGCCCGGCTGTTTGATGTAGTCGCGGTTGAAAGCCTCGTTATGGCTTTCGTCATACATCCAGATAGCGTTGAGTTTCAAGTTCAAATTAGGGTGAAAGTCAACCGTAAAGCCTTGACGCATAGTGAATTTATCCGACACATTGCGGCGAATAAATTTATCATCATTCACCAGCGGGTTGTCGTCACCATTACCACGTCCGATGAGCAGTTCTCCGTTTTCGTTGTATTCACGCGATGTTGGAGGCACTGATTTCATACGTCCGAAGTAGTTGCCCTCTGATGTTACTTGCACGTCGCGCCATTTGGCCTCAACAAAGGCGAATGAAGATTCGGCTTTGAGCCATTTAGTGATCTTGTAGTCACCGTTGAAGAGGAACGACAGACGATTGTAATATGTATTGACTGGCAGACCTTGTTCGTCGTAGTAGCCAATCGAAGCAAAGTAGCTTCCCTTGTCGTTACCACCCGAAACCGAGAGGTTGTAGTCTTGCGTAACGGCTGGTGAACGATAAGCAGCGTCGCCATTCATAAATTCGTTAAAGATAATGGTATCCATTGCCGGATTTCCATTAGGGTTAGCAATATCTTTCACCGGGTCGATCATCCATTGCCAACCTTGGTCGAGTTTGAACCGGTTTTGATTGTTCAAATACATAGTAGACCAAACAGCATTGGCTGTTTTGTTACCATCATAGAAATTGCCTTTATCATCTTTCCACCAGTTACCCGTTCCGTAAGGTTGCGCACCGGTGAGCGAGCTGATACGACCGGCAACATAAGGGTCGGTGTTCACCTGAGCACGTCGTGTCCAAGTGATATAGTCGCGTGCACCCACCATTTTCACAGGCTCTTGCAAGTAGTTGATACCCACTTTGACCGAAGCTGTGATCGATGTTTTGCCGATTTTACCTTTTTTAGATGTGATCAGAATCACACCATTATTAGCCCTAGCACCGTAGATCGCTGTTGCAGCAGCGTCTTTGAGCACTTGCATGTCGGCAATATCTTCGGGGTTGATGTCCGATAGGCCGCCGCGGATTTGTCCGTCCACGATCACCAGTGGTGCACCACTACCGCTTAGGTTAGTTCCCCCACGAAGCACGATGTCCGACACTGCTCCCGGGCGACCGGAAGTTGTTTTGACTGCCAAGCCCGGCACAGCACCGGCCAAGGCCGAAGATGGGTTGGCATATGATCCGACCTCGAATGTTTTTTTAGGCACCGAGGCGATCGAAGCTGTTGATTTGGCGCGCGAGGTTGTTCCCCCGTAGCCTGTGATTATCACTTGGTCGAGCATTTGGGCGTCGGTCGCCATTTTGAGCGAGCCCAGATTTGTACGTCCGGCCACGGCCACAGCGAGGTTTTTGTAGCCAAGATAAGATATTACCAGTTGAGCATCTTTGGCTGCATTGACCGAGAAGAGGCCATCGACATCGGTGGCTACGGCTCGTTGAGTGCCAATAACTTTAACAACTGCACCGATAATCGGTTCGTCAGTTTCTGCGTCAAGCACTTTCCCGGTCACTGTCGCGTTTTGTGCTTGGACTACCTGGGTAATGGCTAGCACAAGTACCAACGCGAAGGTTGCCCCTAGAGCTTTCCATCTGAGTAGATGTTTTTTCATAATGAAATTCATTAAGAGTTAATAATTAAGATTAAACCTTGCATAAAAATATATTTCTTTACGCACTGCAAATGTAAAGTAAATAAATTTAATTACAAAACAATTTCACATACTTATTGATATTATGGTATTAAATTTATTATTTAGCAGTGTATTAATAATGTTAATTGTTGTTTTTTATCTTTATTGGTTATTATTTTTAGTTTGTCTTTTCCGGTTTGCACTATCTTTTTGGGTTGTACTTTTGGTTGGTGCTATTTTTTTAGTTTATTCTAGCTTCTTAGTTTGCTCTATCTTTTTTGTTTGCTCTATCCCGGGGGTTTGTGTACCCCCGAACCCCCACAGTTCATTTCTTTTTTGATAAATTCGCCTTCGCCTCGGCAATTTCAAGCAAGCTTGA
>JAVWYC010000118.1:0-6003 GCA_036661755.1 Mucinivorans sp.
ACTGCGTTTTTCTTAATTTGTTCTTGGAAACTGCGTTTCTCTGAACCGCACTACTTGGAGCCACTCGACACATTCTGCATCAATATCAAAATAAAAAATCACCCAAACCATTCCGAAAAACAAAGCTTTTCACAAAAAGTTTTGGGTGACCCCTTAGAAAATCACAACAAATCACATATCACAAACAAACAGCACTAGTACGAACGAGCAAACATCACTCGACGCATAGATGGACGACCAGTCAACATATCAACACCAGACTCCACCGGAGCATCAACAGGAATACAACGTATCGTCGCCTTAGTCTCTGCCTTAATCTGCTCCTCTACCTCAGGCGTACCATCCCAATGAGCAAGGATAAAACCGCCCTTCTCGTCCAATACTCGCTTGAACTCCTCGTATGTATCAACTTTCGTGGTGTGTGATGCCCGAAAATCAAGAGCCTTCTGGAAAATATTCGCCTGAATAGACTCCAACAACTCCTCGACATGAGACTCAATGCCCTCTACCGAAGCCGTCTCTTTGGTCAATGTATCGCGACGCATAACTTCAATCGTACCCGCCGCCACATCGCGAGCACCCATCGCCAAACGAACCGGAACACCCTTCAACTCCCACTCGGCAAACTTGAAACCTGTGCGAAGATTGTCGCGCGAATCGATCTTGACCGAAATACCTTTGGCGCGCAATTTGGCTGCTATCGTCTCCAAACGCTCCACCATCTGCGCCAAATCAGCCTCACCTTTATATATAGGTATCATCACCACTTGGATAGGAGCCAATTGCGGAGGCAACACCAATCCGTTGTTGTCCGAATGTGCCATGATAAGAGCCCCCATCAGACGAGTGGAAACCCCCCACGAAGTAGCCCATACATAGTCCATCGTCCCCTCCTTGGAAGCAAATTGAACGTCGAAAGCCTTGGCAAAATTTTGCCCCAAAAAGTGCGACGTACCGCTCTGCAAAGCTTTGCCATCTTGCATCAAAGCCTCGATTGTGAAAGTTTCGACAGCGCCTGCGAAACGTTCGCTCTCGCTCTTGGTTCCAATCACAACGGGCAACGACATATAATTTTGAGCAAAATCAGAATAGACGTGTATCATTTTTTTTGCCTCCACCAGCGCCTCAGCCGAAGTGGCGTGAGCTGTGTGCCCCTCTTGCCACAAAAATTCGGCCGTACGCAAAAATAAGCGCGTGCGCATCTCCCAACGTACTACGTTGGCCCACTGATTGATGAGCAACGGCAGGTCGCGATAAGAACGAATCCAGCCACGATAGGTGTTCCAAATAATTGTTTCGGAAGTTGGGCGTACGATCAACTCTTCTTCTAGTTTCGCGTCCGGATCCACCACCACACCCCCTCCATTCGGGTCGTTTTTCAATCGGTAGTGTGTCACCACGGCGCACTCCTTGGCAAAGCCCTCGACGTGTGAGGCCTCTTTGCTGAAAAAACTTTTAGGAATGAAGAGTGGGAAATAAGCATTTTCGTGGCCTGTTTCCTTGAATTTTTTATCCAATATGGCTTGCATTTTTTCCCAAATAGCATAGCCATAAGGTTTTATAACCATACAACCGCGCACTGCCGAGTTTTCGGCCAAGCCAGCTTTAACCACTAATTCGTTGTACCAGCGGCTGTAATCCTCTTCTTGTGAGGTGAGATCTTTGAGTTCGTTTTCTATCTTTGCCATTGTTTTGTATAAGAAATGAACAGCAAAGATATAAAAATACTAATCAAATAAGAAAAAACGTTGTATCTTTGAAGAAACTTTTGCACGTTTTTTGCGTCTAACACATAAAGATAAAGAAGATGAAAAACACAATTATCACCCTCGCACTGGTGCTTTTAGCTAGCACCGCATCGGCACAATATGTGGACGATCTATATGGCACGCCCGTCAAAACCACAAAACGAACTAAAAATACAAACACGATCTCCAACACACAGAGTACGGCTCAGCAGGCCAGTCGTTCATATTCAACAGTTAGTAATGCCGTGGCCTCGGTGAGCAATGAAGAGCTTCAAGCCGAGCTGGTCACATCATACGACGTGGCTTTGATAAGGAGACTCAATGCAATGCGCAACGCAACAAACGATCAACCAGAAAGTTACTGGCAACTCATGGAGCAATATCAAGCCATGCTCGAAAGGAAATACAACCAAGCACTATATAATATAGTAGTGGTTGGCGATCAAATGTGGGTCGAACCACAATCAATAACCGCGCTTTTCGACGGAACAGACCCTGCGGCCGGCGTGATTAAATACAACAATCAAATTCGCCAAAGTGGCTTCGGTACACAAAACACGAATAGCAATCAAGAAGCGCAACAAAATATCACAATCAATGTCAATGTGGTGGATAGTTGGGATCGCTGGGATTACAATTCATGGTTCAACCCGTTTTATGGCTGGAATCGACCATACTATTGGGGCAGACCATACTACTGGGGTGGATACTATCCTTCATATTGGGGTGGTGGCTACTATCCTCCATACTGGGGAGGTGGATACTACCCTCCATATTGGGGAGGGGGCTACTATCCTCCATACTGGGGCGGGGGCTACTATCCTCCATACTGGGGAGGCGGTGGCTACTACCGTACGGGCAATCCCAAAGGAGTTTATTATGGCAACACTCGCGGCAATGGCTCGCCTTCGTATTATCGTCCGGGGAGCGGATTGCATAGTTCGAGTGGGCGACCTAATAGTGGCGTGAATGGCGGCATGGGAGGCGGTGTGAGCAATCGACCAAATGGCAATAATACAATATATGGTGATTCGGGACGTCCGACCAATAATGCCGGCGGAGTGGTTTCTAATCGTCCAAATTCAACCAATAGGCCTTCATACGAACGCCCTGGCAGTTCGCAAGGAACGGGACAAAATTCACGCCCAACGTATGGGCGACCTAACACCACGCGGCCAAATGTGGAGCGACCTGCAAACAACAATCGTCCAACATACGATCGCCCAACTTACGAACGTCCAACATACGAACGCCCCGCCACAACTTCGCGTCCAACAACTACTTACGAGCGCCCTACGACCACCTCGCGCCCAACGATGAGCACACCACCCACCACCTCGCGTCCAACAGGAGGCAGCGGCATGGGAGGCGGTTCGCGACGCAGATAAAAATCAATAAAACCAAAACACCCCTATGAAAAAGTTAATATATAGCATTGCTATGATCGCCGTGTTTCACGGTGTAGCTATGGCGCAAAGTCCGGAGGAATTATTGCGTTTTTCGCGCCATAATTTTTCGCTCTCTTCGGCTCGTAGTGCAGCCATGGGCGGAGCCTTCACTTCGCTCGGAGCCGATGGCATAACGCTATCGCTCAACCCGGCCGGCTTGGCCATGTATTCATCGCCCGAAATCAGCCTAAGCCCCGGCTTGCGCATCAGCAAAATCAATGCTTCATATGGCCCAACCAAAGGCACTCAGGGTGATTACACCAAGCCAACGATAGGCAACTTTGCAGCCATATACGCCAACGGTAACGGTTGGGCATGGGGTGTGGGCATGAATCGTTTGGCCGATTTTAGCGGCAAATACACAGTCACCGGCGACTACTCCACCTCATCAAAAGCCTTTATTTTTCGCGACCAATTGGAGGGCGTTTCGCAAGGTTCACTCAATGGCGACAATGCATTCAACCGTCCGCCTGCAATGTGGAACGCTGTGATGGCCAACTCGACATGGCTGGTCAACCCGGTGCAAGACATCCCAAGCAACACAAGCTATTCGCTCGACAATGTGATCAATCAAGGCGATAAAATGGCCTCACAATTAGATGCAACCACCAATGGTGCGGTGGACGAAATAGCATTGAGCGGCGCCTATAATTACGACAATATACTATATATAGGTGTTTCGGTTGGCATGCAGAGCTTATTCTATCGCCAAGGAACCACATACAGCGAATTTGCCGACCTAGACTACAACACCGGTTCGCTAGACAGTTTCCAAGAGCGTGAAGATCTTTCGCTCGATGGTTTTGGCTTCAACCTCAAAGTCGGGCTCACCGTTCGCCCCGTGGAATGGTTGCGCATAGGTGTGGCCTACCACTCGCCAACGTGGATCGCCATGGAAGAGAAATCGGTGCGCGATATGAGCACTTATTTGCTATCGGCCACCTTGCCACGTACCGAATACACACCCGATCTGCGCCAAAATTATAGCTACCAGACGCCATCGCGACTAATGGCCGGCGCTTCGGTAACCATTGCTCGCCACGTGATTCTGAGCTTCGATTACGAACGCACTTGGTATAACAAGATGCTCTATACCACCAACATCAATCAAAATGGTTGGCGTGCACCGATCACCCCTACCGACATAGACAACAACCCGACAATTGTTGGTAATTATATGGATAATCGTGGCAACATTAACATGAACGGCATGATTCACGACTACTATCGCGCCACGAACAACTATCGTGCGGGGATCGAGTATCAGCCGGCCAATGGTTTTTTCTTGCGTGCCGGTTATTCGTATGCCGAATCGCCGTATGCCAAGGTGGAGTCTAGTTACAAGAAAGGGAGTTCGCTCAGTGCCTATGATGCTGTGGAGCAATATAGTGGCGGTGTTGGTTTTCGCACTCGCCGATTCGGCATTGATTTGACTTATGTTTACTCGGCTCACAACAGTTTGCCGTCTGTTTTTTATGACTATGTGACTTCATACGACTATGATAGTCCGGCAGGCACTCGCATTATGCCCGAAGGTAATATTTATAAAAAGATGATCGATCACAATATTATTTTGACTTTTGCTTGGCGTTTTTAGATTTTCCGTGGCGCCGGTGATATTAGGTTGGTAGTCACGTTTTTAGCAACATCGATTGTCTTGTTGCCAATCAATTACGAAGAGTTTCTAAAAATATTTCCAATTTATTGTTAATAAAAATTTGATATATCAAAATCTTTGTCTATCTTTGCATTCGCTTTTAGGGGGAACGATATTTCTTTTATGAGCGATAGAATGGCGCCGTAGCTCAACTGAATAGAGTATCTGACTACGGATCAGAAGGTTCTGGGTTTGAATCCCAGCGGTGTCACATAATAATCAACCACTTACAGAAATGCAGGTGGTTTTTTTTATCGGCAGGTGCAAACTAGGTGTAACCGGATTTGGTTTGATTATATTGCTGTCCGATAAAAGTTGTATCCTTATTCATAAGTTATTTTTTGATTGTAGTAAACCAAATTTAGCCTAAAAAGGGCTGACTTCCAAATCCATGGAATCAGCCCTAATTTTTCACCCTCAAAAATCTTTGTCGGACAGCGGTAATACTTTTTAGGCTCAATTATTTTTGTTGATCGCGTAGCTCCCGCTACGCTGCAAAAATTCTTGACCCTTGATAAGGAAAAAAGTCACAACTTAATGGCGAATTTTTTCAATCTCGAATCCACCATTCCTTCGGGAATGATGGTGCGAATGGCTTGGGCAATGAAGTTCACCATCCCTTGACGCACATAATCTTGCCGGAAAACAAGCGAAATTTCGCGCACTGGTTCGGGCGCTACAAAACGGCGAATCTGAGCCTGTTGCACCATGTCGAGCAACGGAATATGTAGTTCCGGAATCACGGTATAGCCCCCATTTTCGTCGACAATTTTGACCAATGTGTCGATGCTACCTGCCTCATACATAGTTGAATGCTCTGATCTGTGTTCACAAAAATTGAACACCTGATTGCGCAAACAATGTCCCTCTTGGAGCACCCATAAGTGTTGTGAAGGCATCTGCCGCATCTGGATTTCGGGTTGAGCAAAAAGCGGTTCGGATGGCGAAACGTATGCCACAAATTTCTCGTAATATAGCGGCACTTCGAGCAGCGACTCTCTGAGCAGCGGTGTGGCCAAAATTGCCATATCAATCTCGGCTTTCTCTAATTTATCGATAATATGTTCGGTTCGCATTTCGTATACTCGCAATCGGACTTCGGAATTGGCGTGGCTCAGTTCCTTGAACAGTCGCGGCAGAATATATGGGG
>JAVWYC010000119.1:0-3469 GCA_036661755.1 Mucinivorans sp.
ACTTCGCTTTTCTGAATCGACGCCTGAAATCTTTGTTTTTCTTAACTGCTCTTGGAAACTTCGTTTTTCTTAACCGCTCTTGGACACTTCGCTTTTCTGAATCGACGCTATCTTGGCCATAACGCGACAACCATTGACTTTAATTGCCGTGAATAACCGAGTGAAACTGATATGCTAACACCAACTAACCAATCAAATATTTGCGAAACGACAACTTCGACAAACACCATACCAAAAAACCACTGATAACAAAAGCCATTATACCCATAATTACTATTTTTAACGCGGCCGGAACTGAACCCAAAGCTGAATACAAAACATCGTAAGCCACATGCACAAAAATAAAGTGCGACAAATAAATGCCAAATGTGAGCCCGGCCACACGACTTAACAAAACACTGCTCTTGGCTCGTATGCCACTAATAACAACGTAAACAGCAAAAGTCATCAGAAAAACATTGATGCCCGAAAAATACCACACAACTTCCAATGCTTGGTATGAACCCGGAAAATATTCCTGAGTCAACAAAAATCCACCAGCGGTAATGATATAACCAAACAAAAACATAGGCAAAGCTACTCTTACAGTCTTGCCCCAACTCCAATTAAGCGGAAAACGTTTCAAATAGTAAGCCAAAACAATATAACCCAAAAAACCGGAGAAATAGTAAAACGTACCGTATGGATTCCAAAAACATTCGCCCAAAATCCCCATGCTACCATAGTTGCCCGTAAAACCAAGCACCGGGGCGAGCATTACTAAATACGGAATGCACATCGAAACGATCCACAAACCGAGAAATTTTTTCATATCACTACGGCTAGCCTCGCGCAACCATGGCGAAATAATAGGCATAAATAGATAGAGCCCAACCAACATATAGAGATACCACAGTGGAGTAGTGTCGTAATTGAAATTCAAAGGCCACGTCAACATTTTGCTCACCATGCTTGACGCCGAAAAATCGGCCCCCACCAAAGTCGGGTGAGTGGTGGCGCCATAGTTTACATAGAAATAAAACAATACAGGCGTCAAGATAGACCACACGGCCAAGGGCCACAAAATGCGCGACAAACGTCGCTTGTAGAATTGCCCCATGGGGAGATTGATCGGCAAAAGCAATATCCCTGACACCATTACAAAAAGAGGAACGCTGGGGCGCATCAAAGAACCCATAAGGGCGCCTGTCAAGAAATCCGAATAATTGGTCTCGAATTGAGCTACAAAAGGGTCTATGCAGTGTGCCGTGACCACCAGAAAGCAGGCTATGATTCGCAGCCAATCTACCCAAGCGATATTTTCTTTTTGTTCCATATCTGTGTGTTCGTGTTTTGTTATGGTGAATATTTTGACGCCGCAAGCCGCAAGCCGCGATTCCAAAGCGCCTCACGCACGGCATGCTCCTGGCATAAATTCCCCAAAGCGATGAGCTAAAATGTTGTAGATGACTGTTGAAAAATCGTTAACCAATCAAAATACCTTCTTTCAACATGTGTTCGGCAATTTGAATTGCATTTGTGGCTGCCCCTTTGCGCAAATTATCGGCCACTACCCACATGTTTAATGCCGATGGATTCGACAAGTCAAGACGCAAACGACCCACAAAAACGTCGTCCTTGCCCTGCGCATAGCGTGCCATCGGATATTCGCCTTTATCCGGATTGTCCAACACCACAATGCCTGCCGAATGTTCGAGCAACCACTTGACAGCGTTCATGGTGAAGGGTTGTTCGAGCTCCACATTTATGCTTTCCGAATGGCCACCCACCACCGGAACTCGAATGGCAGTTGGCGAAACGCGAATGGTCACATCACCCAAGATTTTGTGTGTTTCGTTAACCAATTTCATCTCTTCCTTCGTGTATCCATTGTCGGTAAAGCTGTCGCACTGAGGCAAGCAGTTTTGGTCTATGATATAGGGGTAAGCCATCGGCCCATCGAGAATCCCTTGGCGTTCGTTTTCCATTTGGCGCACGGCCTTGATGCCGGTGCCGGTGATGGCTTGGTAGGTAGAAACCACAATGCGACGAATTTTGTATGCTTGGTGCAGTGGTGCAAGCGCAATGAGCATCTGTATTGTCGAGCAATTAGGGTTGGCAATTATGTGGTCGGTCTTGGTGATTACCGAAGCGTTAATTTCCGGTATCACTAATTTTTTAGAGGGATCCATACGCCAAGCAGAGCTATTGTCGATCACATAGCAGCCTGTGGCAGCGAATTTTTCGGCCCAATCGAGCGAAGTTTGCCCACCTGCCGAAAAGAGAGCCAGATCCGGCTTCATATCCAAGCCCACTTGTGGTGTGACAACGGTCCATTGTTTGCCATTAAATTCGATTTGTCGTCCGGCGGAACGTTCGGTGGCGATTGGTATGAGTTCTGTGACCGGGAAAGCTCTTTCTTTGAGCACTTGAAGCATTACGCCTCCAACGAGCCCTGTGGCTCCGAATACTGCAACTTTCATATTTTGTTTTAATTATTTTTTCTGAAAAAGATAGGTTTTTCCTTCTGTATGAGATTTTAGTCGTTTGATATTGGCGCGGTGCATAAATACCATTACGCCAGCCACCACGAGCGAAAATATAACCATCGTAGGCGAGATCGACTCACCAACGATAATAAATTTGAGTATCACCCAGACCGGGAATGTGACCGCGGCTATAATTGAACCCAAAGATACATAGTGCGATAGACTCCATACCAAGACAAATACGGCGAAACTACAAGCCAGAGGCACTGGCGCAAAAGCGATCAGGCAACCGGCAATCGTGGCCACTCCTTTTCCTCCGCGGAAAGAGGCAAAGATAGGGAAAATATGGCCCAAGATAGCGCATATCATAAGCGCAATACGCAGGTTGATAAATGGTTCCGAAAATTCGCACGATACATCGACCGGCGCCAAGGCCGATAACCACGAGAGCATCACGGCCGCGTAGCCTTTTGCGGCATCGATGGCAAAGACGGGTAGGGCAGCTTTGGTTCCAAGCAGTCGCAGGACGTTTGTTGCCCCGGCGTTGCCCGAGCCATGGCGCCTTGGGTCTACATTAAAAAACAGTCGTCCAATCCACACGGCCGAGGGTATCGAGCCGAGCAGATATGCTCCGATAAGTAGTGCTATTATAATTAGTACTTCGTTCATTTTGCGTGATTGTAAGGATATTTATGGCCTCTTATTTTTGTTCAAGGCGATGTATGTAGTACAAAATTACGAAATAATTTTGGAACTACCATATATAATAGCGTTAAAAGGGTTGTCGTTTCTGGTTATGGTTTGTTGTTGGGTGTTGTGAAAATGGTTAAAATTTGAGGAAATGAAAGTTTTTTGAAAAAAAGTGCAAAAAAGTTTGCTTATTAAAAAATAAGCATTACCTTTGTTGCTCGATGTACGGGGTGTAGCGCAGTCCGGTTAGCGCACCTGCTTTGGGAGCAGGGGGTCCAAGGTTCGAATCCTTGTACCCCGACAAAGAATAA
>JAVWYC010000119.1:3565-5913 GCA_036661755.1 Mucinivorans sp.
AAAAGCCTTGAAAATCAGTTATATACAACGATTTCCAAGGCTTTTTCTTTTTATATTCACAGCAATAAAGTTCACGCTTGGTCGTTGATTCACTATATACTTGATCGTTGATTTGCTCCATTTGGAGTGTTACCACGCATATTTTCTACCTTAATTATTTGCATGATGAAACATATTTTGAATTTTATGGCTGTGACAACTTTCGTGTCGCTCAGTTCGTTCACCGTCAAACCGCCAGAACCAGTCTATCCGATCCCGACAGAGGCACAAGTGGAATGGCAAAAAATGGAGCAGTATGCCTTTGTTCATTACGGTTTGAATACTTTTAATAATATGGAATGGGGGTATGGCAACACTTCGGTCGCCACTTTTACCCCAATGAATCTAAATGCCGAGCAATGGGTCAAGCTCTTTAAGGATATGGGGCTCAAAGGAGTGATACTCACCGCCAAACATCATGATGGGTTTTGTCTGTGGCCTTCTAAATACACCGAATATAGTGTCAAAAATTCGCCTTGGAAGAATGGTCAAGGGGATATGGTGCGTGATGTGGTAGATGCTTGCAAAAAACATGGTCTGAAATTTGGGATTTATCTCTCTCCTTGGGATCGTAATCACGCAAAATACGGGACGGCGGAGTATGTCGAATATTTTCACAATCAAATCCGCGAATTGTTGGGTAATTATTGCGATAGTGTCGAAATGTTTGAATATTGGTTCGATGGAGCCAATGGTGGCGATGGTTATTACGGTGGGGCGCGCGAGCATCGAAATATTGATGCGTCCACCTATTATAAATATAAAGAGGCGGTCGGCATAATCAACAAACAGTTTCCTCGCGCGATGATTTTTGGTGGTACCGAGCCTACTATTCGCTGGGTTGGCAACGAATCCGGCTGGGCGGGGCAGACATCTTGGTCGATGTACGATTCGCCAAAAGGTGACTGCAAAGCCGAATATGGCAGCCTGAGCGGGGCGAAATGGTTGCCGAGCGAGGTCGATGTGTCGATTCGTCCGGGTTGGTTTTATCATCAGAGCGAGGATCATCAGGTGCGTTCGGTGAGTAATTTGGTCGACTTATACTACCAAAGTGTGGGGCGCAACTCCAATCTTTTGCTGAGTTTTCCTGTCGCTATCAGTGGCACGATTCACCCCATCGATTCGGCGCGTGTGATGCAATATGCGGCGGTGATGGCCAACGAGTTAAAAACCGACCTGCTACGTGGGGTTAAAGTCGAAGCGAGCTCTTCGCGTGGTAGCGATTTTACGGCCGATAAAGTGAATGATGGTAATTGGGATACATATTTCGCGACCTCGGATAGTGTAGTGCATGCCGATATTACGTTCGCTTTCAATGCCCCAACCACTATTAATCGGTTGATGTTGCAAGAGTATATCCCATTAGGCCAACGAGTTAAGTCTTTTAGCGTTGATTATTTTGCGCATGGTGCGTGGCTCCCACTTCCAACGGCAGACACAATGACAACGATTGGTTATAAACGTATTTTGAGGTTCAAAAATGTGACAGTCGAAAAATTACGAGTTTCATTCAAAGATGCTCGTGGTCCGTTGACAATCAATAACATATCGGCTTATTTTGCTCCTGCTTTAATGTCGGAGCCTGTTATTTCGAGGGATCGTCATTCAAGAGTAACGATCCAAGGTGGTGATGGTTCGGTGGCGTTGTTTTACACTCTTGATGGGAAGCAACCAACCGAAAATTCGACACGTTATATCGAGCCTTTTGTGTTGACTCAACCAGCTGTTATCAAGGCGATTGCGCAAGACGAAAGTTCAAAACAACGATTTAGTGAGATTTCGATCAAGCAATTTGATGTACCTGCCACTAATTTTGTTATCCAAACCAAGGGTGCGCCAAGCGGAGCACAAAATATGGTAGACTCTAACCCATGGACTAGTTATACATTGCCTAGCGGCGAAAATTCGGTGACCATTAAATTCGATAAAGAGTATTTGTTGACCGGATTCACGTATTTGCCCGATCAGTCGCGCGAAAAGCGTGGGTTGATCCATTCGTATGAGTTATGGGTTGGTAATAAGCGAGTTGCGGCAGGTGAGTTTTCTAATATCCAGGCAAATCCGATTGAGCAGCTCGTTATTTTGGATCAGCCTATTCGGGCCGATCACGCACGTTTAGTGGTCAAGTCGTTAGTTTCCGGTGTGTCGGGGCGTGGGGTTATAGCTGAGTTTGGGATCCGTACGATGTGATAGTTGCCGGCGCGAGCGGTTTTTTTTTTGCGCGCGAGCTGCGCGAGCTTTTTAGTTTGTTCTATTTTTTTAGTTTTTTCTATCTTTTTAGTTTGCTCTATCCCGGGGGTTTGTGTACC
>JAVWYC010000120.1:0-5860 GCA_036661755.1 Mucinivorans sp.
TGCTCTTGAAAAACTTCGTTCTTCTGAATCGACTCTGCAAATCATTATACCCTCGCGAATCACATAAAAAAAACCTGCCGTGAAAATATCTTCACAGCAGGCCCACTAAAAGTCTAATTAAAATGCCAAAACTACTCCGGCGAAATTGCCTCCGAAGGGCAGATATCTGCACATGTGCCACACTCGGTGCACAATGTTGGGTCAATCACATAAACATCGCCAGGCGAGATTGCCTCTACTGGACATTCATCAATACAACTACCGCAAGCGACGCAAAGGTCTGGTGAAATTTTGTAAGCCATTTCTTTTTAATTATAAATTTTTAATTTTTTGGTTTGTTATTATTCTATGCGCTAAACACTCTCAGCGCGTTTGGTTATACAAAGATATAACTATTTTTCTGACCATCGATATTTTTTTTCACTTTTAAGCGAAATTTTATCTAAAATTCGTTCCACCACCGTATCCACCAACTCTTCAATAGTGCTCGGCATGCTATAAAATGATGGCGAAGCAGGCATTACCACGGCTCCCGCCCTACGCACGGTAATCATATTGCGAAGGTCGATAAGCGAGAGTGGCGTTTCGCGCACCACCATCACCAGCGGCAAATCTTCTTTGAGCTGCACAGCCGCCGCGCGTTCAATGAGCGAGCTCGACACACCGCTAGCCACCCTGCCCAAAGTGCCCACCGAACAAGGAACCACCACCATCGCATCAGCTGCCGCCGAACCGCTGGCGATCGACGTGTAAAAATTATCGTTGGCCAAAAGCTCTGTCTTGGCGGATTCGGCGGCCAGTGAGGCCACTGTCAAACCATTTCGTTCGCCGGCAAAAACCTGCCCCCCACTTTTGGAGTACACTATATATATATGCTCCACGCGTTGTTCGGCCACCAAAGCACGCACCAAACGTTCGGCATAAATAGCTCCACTAGCTCCTGTGATGGCGACGGTGATCCTCATCTACAAAAACGAATAATTTGTTGAATATTCCAACATTTGTTCCACGTAATTGCCCGGGTACTCGATTTTTACGTCCACAATCTGACCATCTTTTTCTATCGGCACATAGCGTGGATTGACAAAGCCGGAGTAGGGGGCAATATTGAGGGCGGCGAAGCGTGCGAGAATCTCTTTGTGGAGTTCCGGCTCGATTTTCACGGCGTATTTTTCTATTAATTCACGCCCGGCGGCATAATCTCCCTCGCTTTTGATGCGTTGAATTTCAGAGAGTTGAGTTCCGAATATTTTGCGTAAGGCGTCGTAATCGTGGATAACGAGATATGTTTTGTCGTTTTTGATCACTTTTTCGATCACATTTTTGGCTTTACCCAAATCAAAGGCCCAGCGAGCGATGAGTGCACGATCACGCATGTGCGCCTGTTCGATATTTTTGCCTAATTCGATGCGTGTTAATTGAGTCATCATGCCGTTCATGATGGCATTGTAGTAGGCTGCTTTGGCGATGTCCATATTTTCCATAATGCCGAGTTCCACCATTTTTGGGTCGGCTATATAATATAGTGCAAAGAGGTCGGCGCGAGCTTCTTCGAGCGGCGAGGCGTAGTTTTTCAGTTCGTCACCTTTGACCCCGGGAGCCAATCTCCCGCTGCCATGTCCCAAACATTCGTGCAGGTCGGTGGTCAAATCACCGGCCACAGCGCCCCATTTGTCTTTGAGTTCTCTGTCGTCGGCCTGCAAGATAAACTCTTCGCCAAAGCCGCTGCCAATTCCCGATTGCTCGTAAGCTTCTGTGATATTGGCAATTGTGACCGATTTGCTGCCATGTTCCAATCGAATCCAATCGGCATTAGGCAGATTGATGCCGATTGCCGTTGCCGGATACGAGTCGCCGCCCAACATGGCCGCCGTGATCACCTTGGCCGACACTCCGCGCACCTCTTTTTTCTTGTATTGTGTTGGTATTGGCGAATTATCTTCAAACCATTGCGCATTGTCTGAGATAAGTTTTGTGATTTTCGACGCTTCAAAATCTTTGAAATTCACCAGACTTTCCCACGTTCCTTTGCGCCCTAGAGGATCGGTGTAGTTTTCGGTGAAGCCGTTCACAAAGTCAACCGCGCCGCCATTGTCGGCCACCCAGAGGATGTTGAATTCATCAAATTCTTTGAGTGAACCTGTTTTGTAGTATGAGATTAATTTTTCGATTGCCGCACGTTGTTCTGCATTTTCGGTAACCGTGGTTGCTCGTTCGAGCCACATCACCACTTTTTCGAGTGCGGCGGAGTATATGCCCCCAATTTTCCAAGGTTTTTCAACGATTTTTCCATTTTCGTTCACCAGTTTTGTGTTCAGTCCATATGAAACGGGGTGCGGATCGCCCTTGACCTCGATCGAGTCGTAGTAGGCCTCCACTTGACTTTGGTTCACCCCGTCATAGAAATTGACAGCCGAGGTGAGCACCAAATCTTGATCATCGGCCTGATTGACACGTTTGGCGTAGAGGGTTGGATCGAAAATCACTTGACGAACGATGGCCAATTCATCTTTTGGCAATAATTTTTCGGCAGGTGTTTTGGATAGCAACTCTTCAAAATATGCTTCCGAAAAACGAGGCGTAAATTTATCTTCCGAATAGTGGTGGTGAATGCCGTTGGCAAACCACACTTTTTTGAGGTAGATCTCGAAATTCGCAAAATCTGCACTCGTCCGATCGCCCGA
Source organism: Mucinivorans sp. (assembly GCA_036661755.1). GTDB lineage: Bacteria > Bacteroidota > Bacteroidia > Bacteroidales > Rikenellaceae > Mucinivorans. The sequence continues at coordinate 2,685 of JAVWYC010000120.1, forward strand.
ATAATCTTGATAGATGGCCTCCAATGTACGACGAATAGGCAAGTTATATTTGAAATGTTGATCGAATAGAATATCGCGCCCCGAAAGGGCGGCTTGTGATAAATAGTAGACTAATTTTTTCTGATCGATCGTCAAACTGTCGAAACCATGTACTTTGTATTGAAGTACTTTGATGTCGTCAAAGCGATCGACTTGCCACGCAAAATCATCTGTGGCGTTTTTTTGAGTGGCTTTGGGGCCGCAGGCAAAAAGGGTTATACTCATAATAAGAAGTGGAAAAATTGCTTTTTTCATGGTGAATCACAAATAGAATGAATTATTTTCACAAAGGTATGGTTTTTTTGCTAAAAATTGTTAATTTTGCATAGATTTTAAGGCTACCATGGATAACGAACTACTAAAACGAGTACTCTCGGAAAATTCACGCATCATAATTCCCGGCTTTGGCGCATTCCTGCGTAAAGAGCATGGTGGGGCAATTGTTTTTAGCCCATTCCTGCGCACAGATGATGGCAAATTGGGCGCTATTATTGCGCTTGAATATGGGGTTAGCCCACAGGAAGCGCAAACGATGATTGGCGAATTTGCAGAAAAAATGCGCACAATCCTCAAAGTTAAATCGAAATATTATATCGATGGGCTGGGTATGCTCATTGTCGACAACAATGGCGTGGTCTCTTTCTTGGAAGAAGAAGCGAAACCGGCACCTCGCGTGGCGGAACCTCGCGTCGAGCCCCGTGTCGAACCTCGCGCGGAGCCTCGTATGGCGGCGGATCCAGTGTCAAACCCCTCGCCCGGCGTAGCGCCCGGCAATGCGATGCCAAATGTGGCGCACAATCCTGTGTCGCCTGCATCGCCATTGGCAATGGGAGCTCAACGCATGGCGCCCTCGCCAATAGCTGTTCGTCAGCAACCCTTGCAAGTGCCCGTACCGTCACCTTTTGCGCGTACGACAGCACCTGTGGCTCCAATTCCCGCTCCAATAGCACAGCCCACCGCTCCACGTCCGGGGCCGGGAGCTCGCCCTGCGGCAGCAAATCAACGTCCGCAAAATAACGCGCCAAAAGCACCGCAAAATCCAAAGAGAAAAATCAAAAGTAACACTTCTAAAAAGAGCGATATGTGGCTCATGATTGCCATTTTGGCGGCTGTTGTTGTGATTGTGCTTATGGTCTTTGGCATAATGAATGCCTCGCAAATCCCTCCTATCGAATAACGGAAGGGCCACTTGGGCTAAAATTCATTTCAATAAGCCTCCCATCAGCCAAAATAAACAAAGAAGAGACTGAAAATAAAAATATATAGTTTATGAAAGAAAAAGCGGAGAGATCCGCTTTTTTTATTTACCTTTGTCTCCTTAAATCTATACAATTCAATGCAAGAAATCAGAAACATCGCCATAATCGCCCACGTAGACCACGGTAAAACTACCTTGGTGGACAAAATGATACTCCAAGGAAAATTGATCCGCGAAGGTTCGGCCGACTCAGGGAAAGATCTAATAATGGATAACAACGACTTGGAACGCGAACGAGGAATTACGATTTTGGCCAAAAACGTATCTGTACAATATAAAGGTTACAAGATAAACGTGATCGACACCCCGGGCCACAGTGACTTTGGGGGCGAAGTGGAACGCGTGCTCAATATGGCCGACGGCGTGTTGCTCTTGGTGGACGCCTTTGAAGGGACGATGCCTCAAACGCGTTTTGTGCTCCAAAAAGCACTGGCGCTGGGGCTCAAACCAATTGTGGTGGTCAACAAAGTAGACAAAGAAAATTGTCGCCCGGATTTTGTCAACGAACAGGTCTTCGACCTCATGTTTCAACTAGACGCTACGGAAGATCAATTGGACTTCAAAACTATATATGGAAGTGCTAAGAATGGCTGGATGTCGCGTAATTGGCAAGAACCAACCACCGATATCCTAGCGCTGCTCGACACTATTATCGAAGAGATCCCTGCGCCGAAAATCATAGAAGGAACACCGCAAATGTTGGTCACTTCGCTCGAATATTCGCCCTACGTTGGTCGTATTGCCATCGGACGCTTGCTGCGCGGAACACTCAAAGCGGGTGGCCCAATCACGCTCTGCAAACGCGACGGAGGTATGGAAAAACAGAGGATCAAAGATTTGATGCTCTTCGAGGGGCTTGGCAAAACTAAGGTAGATCAAGTTTCGTGTGGTGATATTTGCGCGGTGGTTGGTGTCGAGGGTTTTGAAATTGGCGACACGATTGCCGATTACGAAAATCCGGAGGCTCTGGCGCCTATTGCCATCGACGAACCGACGATGGGTATGCTTTTTACGATCAACGACTCGCCATTTTTTGGGCGTGACGGGAAATTTGTCACCACACGCCACATCAAAGACCGATTGGATAAAGAGTTGGAAAAGAACCTTGCCTTGAAGGTCAAGCCAGGGCCAACGAGCGACTCTTTCCGTGTCTATGGACGTGGGGTGTTGCACTTGGCTGTGCTGATTGAGACTATGCGTCGCGAGGGCTACGAACTGCAAGTAGGGCAACCAAAAGTGGTAGATAAAACAATTAACGGTCAGCGTTGCGAGCCGGTTGAGCACTTGACAATCGACCTGCCGGAAGAGTTGGCTGGGCGTGCCATTGAGATGTGTACGCGTCGCAAGGCGGTTTTGTTGCACATAGATCACAGGGACGATCGTGCTTCGCTTGATTTCGAGATTCCTTCGCGTGGTTTGATTGGTTTGCGTACTAACTTGATGACGGCCACACAGGGTGAGGCGGTGCTCTCGCACCGTTTCAAGGCTTACGAGCCATACAAGGGTGAGATTGAGGGTCGTACCGGGGGGTCGCTTATTGCGCTTGAGACTGGGGCGGCGATTGCTTATTCGATCAGTAAGTTGCAGGATCGTGGGCGTTTCTTTGTTTCGCCGGGGGCCGAGATTTATTGTGGTCAAGTTATTGGTGAGTCGAACCGTGCGGACGATATAACGGTGAATATTTGTAAGACCAAGAAGCTCACCAATATGCGTGCTTCGGGTAGTGATGATAAGTCATTTGTGACTCCGGCTGTAGTTTTTTCGCTTGAGGAGTCGTTGGAGTACATTCAGGAGGACGAATATGTAGAGGTGACGCCAAATTTCTTGCGTATGCGTAAGATATTATTGACTGAGAACGAGCGTAAGCGCGGTTAATGAT
>JAVWYC010000121.1:0-5795 GCA_036661755.1 Mucinivorans sp.
TGAAAAAGTCACCCAAAACTTTTTGGGAAAAACTGCGTTTTTCTTAACCCGCCCTAGAAATTATTAGTCACCCAAAACTTTTCTCGAAAACTGCGTTTCTCTTAACTGTTCTAGGGCGATTTCCAAAGAATTACCCTAAAAAGTTAACGCAAAAACTGTCGACAAACCACGCTCAGAATGCGTGAATTGATTGCACGAAATAGTACCACCATGAAGCCTCATGATCTGACGCGACAAACTCAGACCGATCCCCGACCCACCCTGACGAGTGGTGAAAAACGGAACGAAAATATTTTCGCGCACCTCAGGCGCAATCGCCTCGCCACTATTGCACACCTCCACCATCACCCGACCACGATTGTCAACTCGATCGATTACCCAAATTTGACCACCCTCGGTGCAAGCCTGTGTGGCATTCTTGATTAGATTGGTCACCACTTGGGCGATGAGATTCTCGTCGGCGTGGATCACCCTCTCGCCCGACACCTGACTCAGATCGACCCTAGCACCAAGAAGTTGCACGGTGCGCTCCAAAAACGGTAACAGCTCAAATTCAACGACAACAGGTGTCGGCACTCTGGTGAGCGAGCGGTAACTCTCTACAAAGGCGAGTAGCCCACGCCCCGTGGAGCTAATGATTTCAAGGCCGTGGTGTAGGTCTGCTGGCGAAGTGGTGGTGAGTAATTGCTCGCTGAGCGAGGTGATCGGGGCGAGCGAATTCATGATTTCATGGGTCAAAACCCGCGACAAACGAGCGAAACTCTCGATCTGAGCATTGTCGATTTGCGAACCAATATCGGACATCGAGATGAGTTTCAACCGTCGCTCGTGCAGCTCAATTGTCGAAGCGGCCAAGGTGAGGCACACCTGTTGCGCCTCGTTGTAGAAGCTCACCGAGCGGCTCTCGCCGGGAGCAATGGCTAGCAGCGCTTGCGGAATTTCGGTGGCCACGATCGAAAGTTGATTGACGTGGGTGAGCGACTCTATGCAAAACAGTTCCAGCGCAGCGGAGTTGGTCTGAAAAACAATGCCGGTAGCCGGGTCGATCACCAGCAGGGCCGAGGTCGAACGATCGAGAATCTTTTCGTAATAGCGCTCCTTCTGGGCAATTGCGGTGCGCGTTTGTTCCATGAGGGTCTTGATTCTGTTGAGCGCATCGTTAAAGCGCCGATCCGACAGCGAGAGCCGACTACCCCCAAAACGAAAGGCGTAGTCCTCGTTTTCGATCGAATTGAACATGAAAGTCACCTTGCGCGTGTTATTGCCAAAGAGCACAATGATCTGCCACACAGCGACTCCCGCTGTTGCTCCGGCCAGTATGGCCGTGTAATTGCCTAGGTCGGCAAGCACTGCTGTGGCTGCCACCGAGACAATAAGTAGCACGATCATAGCCAAGAGGCGAGGGAGGATTCCGCGTGCCATTATAGTCCGTATTTTTTGATTTTATTGTATAGCGTTTGGCGTGTAATTCCAAGCGTGGCGGCCACTTGGGCAAGGTTTTGGGCCGAGCATTCCATGGCGCGACCAATCATTTGACGTTCCATATCTTCCAAGGTTTGTGGCTCGGTGCATGCAGGATTTTGGGTGTCGGTCATCAAGAAATCGGAGGCTGTGAGTTCTGTTTTTTCGCTCATAATAACCGCTTTTTCGATCGTGTGATCCAGTTCGCGAATATTGCCGGTCCACCGCCCGGCGCGCAATTTATCTTGTGCCGAAGGGGCGATACCGTCGATTATTTTGCCGTATTTGGTGGCATAGCGGTGCATAAAAATAATGGAGAGTGGCACTATGTCGTCCACCCTTTGGCGCAGGGCGGGTAGGTTGATTGTGATTGTGTTGAGGCGATAGAGCAGATCTTCGCGGAAGCGTTCGGCGGCCACCATTTGCGCTAAATTGCGCGAAGTGGCTGTTATTAGTCGTATGTCGATCGGGATTTGAGCGTTCGCCCCAACGCGAGTGATGGCTCGGTTTTGCAGCGCCACGAGCAGTTTGGCTTGCAGGTGATAGGGCAGGTTGCCGATTTCGTCTAGAAAGAGCGTTCCTCGATCGGCGGCTTCAAACTTCCCGATCCGATCGATTTTGGCGTCGGTGAAAGCGCCTTTCGTGTGGCCAAAGAGTTCGCTTTCAAAGAGGCTTTCGGTGATTGCACCCATATCGACCCCCACCAGCAGCCCTTCGGCGCGCGCGCTCAGGCGATGAATCTCGCGCGAGAGCATATCTTTGCCGGTACCATTTTCGCCCAAGATCAGAATATTGGCATCGGTTGGGGCTACTTTTTCGACCGTTCGGCGCAGGTTTTCCATCACCGGCGAATGCCCCCAATACATTTGCGGATAATCTTTGCGTGATGCTTCGAGGTTTTTTACTTTACGTTCCGAGCGGCTGAGTTTCATTGCGTTTTGGAGCGTGAGCACCAGTTTGGCATTGTCCCACGGTTTTTGTACAAAGTCGCTTGCGCCATCTTTGATAGCCCTCACGGCCAGATCCACATCGGCATAGGCGGTGAAGAGCACGATAGCGATATTTGGTGCTCTCTCTTTGATTTGGTGTAACCAATAGAGCCCCTCGCCGCCCGACGAGATGCCTGCCGAGAAATTCATATCCAGCAGCGCAACGTCGATCGCAGGATCCTCGCGCAGGGTGGTGGGGATCAAGTTTGGGGAGTTGCGGATGATGACCTTTTCAAAATAGGGCGTGAGCAACATTTCGAGCGCGGCGGTGATCCCTCGATTGTCGTCAACGATGAGTAGGGTTCCTTCTTTTTTTGTCATAGAACAAAGGTATATAATAATAACAAGAATTATATGCTGTGTCAAAATTTTTTACACCGACTGTCTAATTTTTTTACATTTTGGATTTTCTGTTATTTTTATATTGCTGATTATTAGAATGTTATCTACTTTGGCACAGCATTGGCATGTAGGTGGGTCAAAATAAAGTAGTGGGAAAGGAATAAAAATATGAAATACAAGTTAATCGCGATAATTTTGTTCTCTTGTTTGACAATAGTGGGTGCTATGGGTCAGGCCAAACAGTACACTTTGGACGAGTGTATGCGTTACGCCACCGAGCAAAGTTTCATGACCGGTCGTGCGTGGCGCAATGTGTCGATTTCGCGTCAAGATTATACGGCGGCCATCGGCAACCATTTGCCTTCCATCAATGCTTCGGTTGGCGCGTCGAGTAATTTTGGGCGTGGGATCGACCCGGCCACCAATACCTATATTAATACGACAACTTTCAGCAATTCGTATGGTGCGAATCTATCGCTCCCGATTTTCCGGGCTTTCTCTTTGCTCAACAACACTTTGGCTAGCAAGGTGGCCCGGGCGCGGGCGGTGAGCGAATATCAAAAAGCGATGGACGATGTGGCGCTATCTGTGATGGGGCTTTTTATCGATGTGCTTTACAACAAGAGGCTTGTGGATCTGACCGCGCGTCGGGTCGAGAACTTCACCAAAGACCTCTATCGCGCTCAACGAATGAGCGAACTGGGCACGAGCTCGGCTTCGGATGTTGCGCAGTTTGCTGCCACTCTGGCCGCCGAAGAGTTGTCGCTCGTCACACGGAGCAACGTCTATGATCAGTCGTTACTGAGCCTAAAAGAGAAGATGAATTTCCCGCTCGAAGATACGTTGCTCATTGCCACCGATATTATAGCCCCCGTGGTGGAGGTGCAATTCAAGAGTGCGGCTTCGATTTTTGAGGCCGCGGCAGACTATTTACCTGCGATCGACATATTGAATAAAACGTTACGTATCCAGAAATATAACCTAAAGATCGCGCGTAGCGGTTACTATCCATCGATTTCGGCGTGGGCAGGTGCGTCGACAAATTTTTTCACCAACCTCACCTTGCCCTCGTCGGCAAGCGCGTCGTTTGGCACTCAGTTTCGCGATAATATAGGTGAAGGGGTGTCGGTTAGCATGTCGATCCCGATTTTCAACGGTCTGAACACTCGGACTTCGGTGGCCAAGGCGCGATTGGCCTATGATCAAGCTGCGAGCGACTACAACGAACAAATGCGCGCCCTTAGGGTCGAAATCGAGCGGGCGGTGATGGATCTCGAGACTTGCCAATCGCAGGTGGCGGGAGCCGAAAAATCGGTGCGTGCGTCGAGGCTTGCCCTGCGCGCGGCCCAAGGGAAATATGCCGAAGGCGTGATCGATGTGATCGCCCTGAACACGACTGCCAATCAAATGATGATGGCCGAGGTTGAATTACTGTCGGCACGATTGCAATACGAAATAAAAAATCGCCAAGTGAACTATTACACCGGCGTTGCTTTGGTTAAATAAAAAATACTATGGATCGCAAAATCGAACAAAAAAAAGGACTTAAACGCCGCCACATCCCATACATCGCGGGTGGATTATTTGTTGTTGCCGTTGGTGGTTGGATTGTGCTGGGCGACCACTCGTCGCAGCTCAAAGTGGACGCCAAAACTCTCTCTATCGAAACGGTGACCAACGGGCTTTTCAATGATTATGTGCGTGTGAGTGGGGCTGTGCTGCCCATCACGACCGTGCAACTTTCGCCGCTCGAAGGGGGAATGGTCGACGAAAAAGTGGTAGAAGAGGGGGCTAAGGTCAAAAAAGGTGACGTAATTGTGCGTCTATCGAATCCGCAGCTCAATATCGCCATTTTGGAGAGCGAGGCATCGCTGGCCGAGAAAGAAAATTTCTTGCGCAACACGCGTGTACAGATGGAGCAAGAGAAGTTGAACCTGCGCAAGGAACGCTTGCAGTTGGATCTGGACGTGACGCGTAAACACCGCGCCTACGAGCAAAAACAAGCTCTCTATGACGAAAAACTAGTGGCTCGCGAGGAGTATATCCAATCCAAAGAAGATTACGACATCGCCGTCAAGCAGGCCGTCTTGGTGCTCGAACGCCAGAAGCAGGACAGTATCTTCCGTCTGCAACAGGTAGAGAACATGGAGCTCAACTTGGCTTCCATGCAGCGCAACATGGCGCTCGTTCGCCAGAGGGTCGACAATCTGAACGTAAAATCGCCCATCGATGGCCAGTTGGGTATGCTCGACATTGTGCTAGGTCAGTCGGTTGGCTCGGGGCAAAAGATGGGTCAGATCAACGATTTGACATCATACAAGATCGAGGCCATGATAGACGAGCACTATATAGACCGTGTGCGCGAGGGGTTGGAGGGCACTTTCGAGCGTGGGGGCGAAACTTTTGCCCTTCGGGTGGTGAAGGTTTTCCCCGAGGTTCGTTCGGGTCAATTCCGCACGTGGCTCTATCTGGTTGGCGACAAGCCCGACAATATGCGTGCCGGGCAGACTTATTACATCAATTTGGAGCTCGGCCAGCCCACCGAATCGATCATCATTGCTCGCGGGGCGTTCTATCAGACAACCGGCGGGGCGTGGATCTATGTGATGGATGGCGATAATCGCGCCGTGCGTCGTCAGGTCAAAATTGGTCGCCAAAATCCACAATTCTACGAAGTGATCGAAGGGTTGAAGGCCGGCGAAAAGGTGATCGTTAGCAGTTACGATACCTATGGCGATAACGAAACGCTGATCATTAGGTAACTTCCCCCAAAAAAAATCTAATCCACGGGGAAACCCCCTGCTGAAACTAATCATAAGACGATGAAACAAATTCTATTGGCTCTGCGCACGCTCAGGCATTATAAACTATATTCGACAATCAATATTTTGGGTCTAGCCATGAGCCTAGCCTGCGCCATCGTGATCGGGCGATATGTATATCGCGAAATGACGGTCGACGGTTTCAATTCGCGCCTAGATCGTATCTATTGCTCGACAGTGG
>JAVWYC010000122.1:0-5742 GCA_036661755.1 Mucinivorans sp.
AAAACTGCGTTTTTCTTAACTGGTTCTTAAAAGCTTCGTTTTTCTTAACTGGCGCTTGAAAGCTGCGTTTTTCTGAATCAACTCTTAAAAACTTCGTTCTTCTTGATCCTTAATTATTTACGTCACCTCAAACGCACCTGCCACAAAACCATACCCGCCGCCACAGAAACATTCAACGACTTCTTCTGACCCAACTGCGGAATCTCAATCACCTGATCACACAAAGACAACACCGCACTCGACACCCCATCCACCTCATTACCCATCACATAAACATATTGACGATCACTCTGTGGCTCGAAATCTTGAAGCATCACCGACCCGGACACCTGCTCCACCGCCACCACACAATAACCAGCCGCCCTCAACTCATCAATGGCCGCCACAGTGGAATCCAAATAACGAAACGGAACAGTCAACTCCGCACCCAATGCCGTTTTGTGTATCTCTCGCGATGGCGGAGTAGCCGTAATACCACACAAAATCAACTCCTGAACACCCATCGCATCGCACGTACGAAAAATCGACCCCACATTGAGCGCCGAACGTACATTATCCAAAATAACTTTCATCTATTTCTCTTCGCTAAAAAAACATACCGCCATTTGATAGCCACGCATACCAAAACCGAAAATCGACCCCACCGCACGAGGCGAAATCAACGACACATGACGGAACTCTTCGCGCGCCAAAATGTTAGAAATATGCACCTCCACCGTCCGCAAACCCAAGGCCGCCACCGCCCCCACAGCATCGGCCAAGGCCACCGAAGTGTGCGTATATCCTCCCGCATTGAGTATCACACCATCGTATGGCTCGGCGCCAGTGGCGGCTTTGTGCAGCGCATCAATCAGCGCGCCCTCCACATTGCTCTGATAATAATCTAAATCAACATCCGGCATTTGAGTGCGCAAATGCGCGAGGTAGCTCTCAAAAGTCTGCTCGCCATAAATTTCTTTTTCGCGTACGCCCAACAAATTGAGATTTGGGCCGTTGATTATCAATAGTTTCATTTTTTTGAACTTTGTTTTTAATTTTGGTAGTGCCTATCTTACAAAATTACACTATTTTTGTAGAATTATGAAATATTCTTGGTCACTTTCTCGCGAAGATTATCGTGCATATTTGGTGCTCGAACGTGCTTTGGCTTCCAATAGTGTGGAGGCCTACATGCGCGATTGGAATATGTATTCCGCTTTTTTCGATTCTCGCGGTATCGACCCCTTGGACGTGCAACGCTCTGACGTGGAGGCTTTTATGGCCTCACTCCACGACACCGACAGCTCCGACAATTCGTGTGCGAGGCGTCTGGCTGCTCTGCGTAGTTTTTACGGCTATTTGATCCACAGCGAACGCCTCGAAACCTCACCCGTCGATTTACTATCTTCGCCCATCGTACATCGTTCGCTGCCCACAACGTTGACCTATCAAGAAATACTGGACATCTTCGCCTCGATCGACCTTTCGACCCCTCTTGGGCATCGCAATCGTGCTATTTTGGAGGTGCTATATAGTTGCGGGATACGAGTCTCCGAACTAACTTCGTTGCGAGTGAGCGATCTTTTTTTGTCCGACAGCATGATTCGCGTGCACGGCAAAGGCAACAAAGAACGTTTGGTTCCCATTTCGCCAGTGGCGGCCGAGTTTATAACAACATACCTAAGCCAAAGGCGAACAATGAAAATCGAGCCAAACATGGGCGATGTGTTGTTTCTCAACCAAAATGGAGGACAATTAACGCGCGTTATGATTTTCTATATCGTGCGTCAGGCCACGGCCAAGGCCGGCATCAAAAAGGCGATCCACCCACACACTTTTCGACACTCCTTCGCCTCGCATCTTGTCAATGGCGGCGCCGATATTCGTGCCGTACAACAAATGTTGGGGCATGAAAGCATCACAACTACCGAAATTTACACTCATCTTGACGATCGGGAGTTACGAAAAGCTGTAGAGCTGCTTGAGCCTGACCTCTAAGCATGGCCAAGCCATTGACTACCGCCGCCCCGCGAATCCGCCCTTGATACAAAAAAGCCGTCTGAGAGGGATTGTAGACCAAATCGAAAAGGAAATAACGATCGTCGATAGCCTCGTAATTAATTTCGGCCATCGCCTCCGTGTGGGGGTACATGCCAAGGGGCGTGGTGTTGATGATTAATCTCACTTGTTCCACTTTGAAGCGGGAATAGCCATCATCGCTGCGGCTAATCACCTGATAATCAATGCCTAGTTTTTTCAACACATAGCACACCGCACGGCTTGCACCGCCGGAGCCAAGCACCGCCGCACACCCCGCAAAGTGGCTACCTATCAAATCACGAAGGCTCGCCTCGAAGCCGATAATATCGGTATTATAGCCTCTTAACTTCCTGTCTGCAAGCACCTTGACGCAATTCACGGCACCAACCTCACGCGCTGCCTCGTCCATCGAATCCAAAAAAGGAATAATGGTCTGTTTATGCGGAATAGTGACGTTAAAACCCTCTAAATCAGAGGGTAAGGAGCCGATAAACTTGGCAACCGATGGCGATGCGAAATTTTCGTAACGATGGCCACGTTCATTGAACCATGCTTGCGAAAAAGAGTGCCCCAAAGGATAGCCCAATAATCCAAAATAGCCCATCGCTAAATGTACTTAAAAAGCATAAAACCACCAATCAAAAGCACGGTAAATGTAAGTGCCAAGATGTTGAAGTACTTGTCTATGAACGATTTGATCGAAGGGCCAAAATACATAATCAACCACGCAATCAAGAAAAAACGAGCACCACGCGCTATAATCGATGCAAAGAGAAACATCACAAATTGAATATCGAACACGCCAGCTGTGATGGTGATCAATTTATAAGGAATTGGCGTAAATCCGGCCGTAAAAACCACCCAAAAATTGTATTGTTCGTACATCACACCCACCGAATCGAACGCCTCTTGCGAGAAAATACTCGGAATAAACCAACTACTGGCAGCCTCCCAAGCGTACATACCTATCCCATAGCCTGCTACGGCGCCGAGGATCGAACCCGCGGTACAAATAAAGGCATAGGTGAACACCTTTTTGGATTTCAAAGGCAAGCCCAAGCAACAGGCAATCAACAAAATATCCGGCGGAATGGGGAAAAAACTCGACTCGGCAAAGGCCAATAAAAACAGAGCCAGCGCCCCCCAACGAGTATCGGCCCAATGTAAAGTCCAATCATATGCTCGGCGCAACCAAGTGCCTCGACTAACTGTTATTTTTTGCTCTGACATTATTGTACTCTTTTTTTAAGTTCTTGTGGCAAATGTAGGCCGAAAGTATCGCCACGCAAGCCACATCTAATCGTTTCTAGTGAAATCACCTCCGCAGGCGCTATGTTACCCAAATTAACATCGGCACCCAAATGCTTAACAAACCACACTTGTTGTGCCTTTTGAGGCGCCTCCCACACTATATTACTATTGTCTATTTTTGCTGTGATTTGGTCTATCATTTCGGTATTGGCAGCACCTTTGCCATCAAACACCCCAACATTGCCAGCCTCGCGAGCCTCGGCAATCACCTTCCACGAACCGGCGGCCAACTCTTTTTCCATCATTTCTACCCACTCACAGGTCGGAATTTCATGGCAAGCCACCTTGCTCCCCACTTCCGAAAGGACACGATAACGTTTTGATAGAGTAGCAATTAGAGCACATTTTTCGTCGTGAGGCAAAATGATCGAACCATCCGACACCTCGATCGTTGTTATCCCCAATCGATCGACAAAGGCCGTGTAATCAGCTATTTGACCACGGATATACGCCGCTTCGAGCAACGTGCCACCCAAATAAACGTCAATGCCCGCCTCTTTGTATATAGCAATTTTGTCGCTCGTGTTGTCCGAAAAAAGTGACGTTCCAAATCCAAGTTTCACAAGGTCTATCGAACGTTCGCCCATCGCGCACAACCCTCGGGCTTCGTTGGTGGTGAGCCCTTTGTCCATCACCATGGTTAGGCCTTTCTGGCGAGGTTTTGTCCCCCTGTCGGGTAAAAAATTAAGTTTCATTGGCTTTTATTTACAATTTTATTGTGCAAATGTACGATAATAGTTGCAAGTAAAGAAAAAAAAATGTACTTTTGAATTTCAAAACAATAAAAGTAGACATAAAAAGTATGGGATTTTTTAACTTTTCCGGCAAAAGCGATCGTACAGATAACGAACAAGCGGCCTCAGAACAAACATCTTATGTTGAACGCCCTAGCCGTTTAGACGGTTCAAATCGTCGCGATGACAATTCGGCTGACGAAGTTTTTTCGGTGCCGGTCAAGGCGGGCAAACGCATCTATTATTTCGATGTGAAGGCCACTCGATCAGAAGATTATTACGTCACAATTACAGAAAGTCGTAAGCGCCCAATGCGCGACGGAAGTTTCACGATCGACAAACACAAAATCCACCTTTACAAAGAAGATTTCGCTAAATTTGCCGAAGGTTTCCAAGCCGTGATCGACTACGTAAAAGAACACAAACCGGATTTTTTCGAGGCTGAAGCACGTGGCGAATTTCTTGACACTCGCGATATAGTAGAAGGCGAAACGGAAACCTCGACCCAAGTTGTCGACGCCCAAGAGCCTGATGAAGATCAAGCACAAAACTAAGCCAACTATCGTTCTTCGTTATATGGAGCATGCAGATGTGTATGCTCTTTTTTGTATGGAGAACGATCCTCAAACGTGGCAATATTCGTCACTCCATCAAGCGCCATACACCGAGCCGGAGATTGAGCAATTTGTGCTTACCGCGCCGCGAGAGATCGAGCGATCGGGGCAATTGCGTCTTGTGATCGAGCACCACCATGAGGTGGTAGGTGCTGTCGATTTGTATGACTACGCTCCTTCTTCGGGGGTGGCGTGGGTGTCGATTATAGTTTATCCGCCATCGTTACGTGGTCGAGGCCTTGCTTTGGCTGCGCTCGGGAGTTTGATTGAGCGATCGCAGAAAATGGGTTTATCGGAGCTTCGCGCCCAAATTAATTGCGATAACGAAGCGAGTCTTGCGCTTTTCAGAGCGGCAGGCTTCGACTCTTTCGACGATTTTTCGCATACCGAGGAGTGTACGGCGGAGGGTTCGGTGATTGTTCGCCTAGATATTGCTCGGCACATAGCTTCTCATTTGGTTTTGGGGGCTAGGGGCGAACGGTTGGCGGCAGAGTATCTTGTTGATCGAGGTTTTACAATTATCGAGCGTAATTGGCGTGCTCCGTTGGAGGATTTCAGGTTTGGTGAGATTGACATTGTGGCCATGCGTGATGGGGCGTTGTATTTTGTAGAGGTAAAGAGCAGGTCGAGTGATTGTGTTGAGGGTGAGTTTTCGCCTTTGGCGTCATTCACGGCTCGTAAGGTGGAGCGTTTGAGTGTTATTACTTCTCATTATTTATCTCTTACGGGTTTTGATGGTGAGGTATTTCATGCTTTGATTTGTGTTAACATTCCTGTTGGACGTTCTGTTGAGGTTCGTTATTTTCCTGTACAATTTTAGGATTTTTTTGGGTGGGGGATTCTATTTTGAGATATCTATTCAGTTTTGACTCAGTTATTCATTGCAATCAAATGCCACGCGTGGTGGGCTTATGACAAGCTAGCGCTGGCTGAAAAAGCGAAGTTTTCAAGAGCAGTTAAGAAAGAAACGGAATCACTCGGAGCCGGTTCAGAAAAACGAAGTTTTCAAGAGCAGTTAAGAAAAACGAAGTTTTTCAAGAAAAGTTTTGGGTGACTTTTTCAAA
>JAVWYC010000123.1:0-5735 GCA_036661755.1 Mucinivorans sp.
CGCCGTGCAGGCGCCGTGCCGAATCGTGACTTTTGAAAAAGTCACCCAAAACTTTTTGGGAAAAACTTCGTTTTTCTGAATTTGCTCTTGAAAACTTCGTTTTTCTTAACTACTCTTGGATACTTCGTTTTTCTGAATTTGCTCTTGAAAACCTCGCTTTTCTTAACTCAGACTAACTCGGCATAAGCACAAACGCACCCCCCCCCCAAAAAACAACCTAAAAAATATCAGCCAAACCCAATAACTTGATCTGTATCCTGTTGTCGCGCCATGTGACAAAACCACGCATGTTAACCACCTGATGAGGAACCATCTCGCTGGCAAAAGTAGCAAAAGGCGACGTGTATAACGAAAACTCGGACTCACCACCGATCGGAGCCGGCGTCTGAGCAAAAGTATGACGACCCGAAAAAGTGACCGCTGTATTGTTACACAAAAATACATTGTCTAACTCAACATAACTACCCATCGGAATGCTACTCAACTCGCTCACCATCACCTTCTTAGACTGGATTTCAGCGTACTGCCCCTGGAAGTTAACTCGGAGATTCAAATCCTCTAAATTGGCAGGAATGAAAATATTGAGCACGTGATCCTGATCCACAACCTCTAAACCCTGCAAACGAACCGCCACCACCATGCCTTGACGATAAAGCGTATAAAGCTTATACGTTGCCGTGTGTACGACCAAAGTGGCGCCCGACGTAAGGTCGGTCACATAAAATTCTTTATAGAAATTTTCGGTCGAATCGCTCGTCGTTACAACGCCCTGAACGATCAGATCCTCAGTCACTTGGCCTGCATGAAGCGTTGCGATCGAAGAGTTGGCTGTCCATATCTGTTGTGGCTTTTTGTCGGGCTTCTTGTTGAAAGAATTATAGGTGCACCCAAACAAAAGAACACTAATGCCTAAAATCAAGAAAACGCAAAGATTTTTCATTCTAGAAACGATATGTTACGTTAACGAAAAAATTAATCCCCGTGGCATGATAATATTTTGAGGCGTGCGGAACCAAAGCAGGCCGATAAGAAGAACCAAGGTTCCTCAGACGCGAACTTTCATACCCCACACTCTTTATGTTTCTGTTATTCAATATGTTATTTGCTCCGCAATATATACCCACACTTTGCCCCTTGTTAAAATACCAGCTACGCCCGGCAAAAAGATTGAGCGTCAAGAGATCGGGTAACTTCTCTTGCTCCATCATCTGGTGCATCGTCTGTGGCGAGGCTGCCCGGCTCAGCGCGTCGTAGGTGCGCCTAAGTGGCGACGGCAAAACATAAGCCCCCACTTGGCCAACAGCCGTCAGCGAAATCACCCACCCCCTTGGCCGCCAAGCAAGCATCATCGTGCCGGCAAACAAAGGCGCCAGAGCCGTGTGTCGCCCCCGATAAAAAACCGTCTGCTCGCCCACCAACTTTTCGCCCGTGCTCTGGGCGTATTCGGTGGCCACCGGATTTGAGCTATAAGTGTTGCTCTGCAAGTCGACAGCGGCGGCAATACTCAGATTTAGCGGCAAATTCACCTCCACCGCTCCATAAAGCCCATAGGCGCGAGTGGCGATTCCTTGCATCGAATAATGAACGTACACGTGGCGCAAATCGTCGTATTGGTCGTGCAATTGGCTACCATCGATAGTTTGGTTATAAAACACTCCCCCGCTCGCGCTAATGGTTGGCCTTCGGTAGTTGACCACCAATTGGGCCGCAAAAACTGACGCCGCGCCCAGCTCCGGATTCGTGGCATTACGAAACTCAGGCGAAATGAAACGCTCCTCACTCGGCTCATGTTGGGCAAAGTAAGCCACGCTTAGCGCTAATTCCAACTTTGAACCAACCAAGTAACTACCCATAACTTTCAGCGCTCCATCGAGCGAAACGATCGGCCGCGAGGCGCCAAAAGAGCGCCCCGTAGGGAAATTTTCTTTCTCGTAGAGGCCTATCCTTTGATCGACCTTGGGGCTCAAACTACCCCCGACCTGCAACGCCCACCTATCCCAACGACGACTATACGCACCCCACAAGTTGGCTACAAAGGTATTCAAAATATAGTTATATCCAAAACATTCACCCGTTCTGATATGTCGGTTGGGCTGACGCAAGTTGTTCTGAGTCAAATCTTTTGTGTCGTCGTCCATCTCGATAAAGCTATCAACGTCGAGCCAATAATCACCACCCAGCAGGTCGGATATCTCTTTGTATGAGGTGCGCGAGAGGAAAGTGGCGCTTAGGCCGCCCGTGAAGTTTCGTCCCGCAAGGGTGCTTTGGATGGTGAGCTGCCTTGTGCGATTCACTTTGTCTTGGATCGCGTAATGAGCTCGTGCACCGTTGAGGGTGTTGATTGAGGTTAGATGATCGAAATTGATTTGTCGTACCCCTTGATCCGTGCGCCACAGGCGGGCCAATTGGCTAGCCATTTCGGGAGTGGTTTGCGCGCTGGGCATCGCGCCCCAATAGTCGGGTAGTGGGTTGGGCGCGTTTTGCCATTCGAGCGAACTGCTGCTCGCTCGCCCTAGTCGCACCATGATAGCGCTGCTTAGGGTGAGCGTACTGTCCACCGCCCAACGATGATCAATGATCGCTATCGGCTCCACCGTTTGCCGTACTCTGGTGCTGCGCACCTTTTCGCCATACATTCCCCATGAGGGGTTATAGAGATTTTCGCCCGCGAGAGAGAAGGCCTCGTCACTTGCCGGAGCGGCCATTGCCCGATTGGTGGGGGCGGCAATGAGGCTCAGTTGTAAATGATGACGCGGGTTGATCTGCTTTTCTATGGCCGCGATGGCCGACCATCGATCGGCCCATACGCCTTGTGTGGTGAGCGATCGTCCGCCGCCCTTGTCTAGACAAAAAGTGGCTCCCCAACCCTTGCCGGGGAGCAAGGTGTAGCTCGCGCCAAGGTTTGTCGTGTAGGTACGGTTAGAAAAAGAGCCCGTCACACTGCCCGTAGAAGTTTGGTGCGAAGGTCGGATCTCCAAATATCGACCACCACCCACGCCGCCAATGCCTGCTTGATTGATCGTGAAGTACAGCCCTCTGTTTTGTGTGCTAGCCGTCGATGCAGACTCCAAACGCCCCAAGGCTGCCCAAGGTGGAGTGCCTGTCTGTGGATCGTTGATCAACACTCCGTTGATACGCAATTCACTCTGCGCCGCCGATAGTCCACCGCGAGAAAAGCGCAAAAATGAGAGCGAGAAATCGGAACTTGTCGCCAAATAATCATCATAGGCCGCGAGCGGCTCGGCGAGGGGTTGCGCACACAAGGCAAAAGAATTATAGCTTCCTAACGCCAAAAGCATGGTGATAAGCAGTTTGCGCGCCACTGTGATTTTTGTTTTTGGCGAACTGGTGATTGGTCGTATCAAGAGAGGGGGCGCCTTAGAGCGAGCCTAGCCCCATAATACGGCGCACATCGTTTATCGTTGCATTGGCGCTTTCTCTGGCGCGCTGGGCTCCGTGGCGCGCCACTTGGCGCATATAATCGTCGTTGGCGCGAATGTCCAAGATACGCTCGCGGATAGGTGCAATTGTTTTGATAAGATCTTCGGCGAGTTGTTTTTTTAGCTCACCGTAGCGAATCGAACAATCGGCATATGCGGCTTTGAAATGCGCGAGGGTCGACTCGTCGCTCACCAAACTCATGATCTGAAAAATATTGGCGATTGGCTCGCTGGGCTGCGAATTGGGTGTCACGGGGCCGCTATCGGTCACCGCGCGCATAACTTTTTTCTCTATATCTTTGTCGGTGTCGATCAGATAGAGGCCATTACCTGTGCTCTTGCCCATCTTGCCCATACCGTCCAAACCCGGTACCTTGACCAATTCGCGGCCAAAATTATATGATTCCGGCTCTTTGAAATACTCCACTCCATAGACAGCATTGAATTTACGCGCATAGCGACGCGTCATTTCCATGTGTTGTTCTTGATCTTTACCCACCGGCACACGGTCGGCGCGGTGGATCAAAATATCGGCAGCCATCAGCACGGGGTAGGTCAGCAGCCCTGCGTTGACGTTATCTTCCTGGGCGCGAACTTTTTCTTTGAAGGAGACCGTACGCTCCAAATCGCCCACCGGGGCGTGCATGCTGAGCAACAAATAGAGCTCGGCCACTTGGGGTAGGTCGCTCTGTATATAAATCGCCGAACGCTCCGGATCAAGCCCCGCGCCCAAGTATTCGCTCAACACGTTGCGCACGTTGACCCCCAACATCTTTGGGTCGGGGTGTGTGGTGAGTGAATGGTAGTCGGCTATAAAAAACAGACATTCGTCTGTCTTTTGCATTTCAATAAAATTTACCAACGCTCCAAAATAATTTCCCAAATGCAGATTCCCTGTCGAACGAATACCGCTCACTACTTTATATGCCATTTTTCTGAATTTTATGCTGTTTTAACGAACAAAAGTAGTAAATTTGCCTCACATATCCTACTCAATGAAAAAAGTATTCCGCCAAATATATGAATCTTTACGCTTTGCGGTGCAGAGTGTTGTGGTCAATAAAATGCGCACCTTGCTCTCTTTGTTGGGCATTACGATTGGGATTTTTGCTATAATTTCGGTTTTTACGATGATCGACGCCATGGAAAATTCGTTGCGAGAGAGCATCAATTCCATAGGAACAAATATACTCTATATCAACAAGTGGCCGTGGATGCCCGAAGAGGGGCAAGAATATGAGTGGTGGAAATATTCTTCGCGTCCGGCCATGCGCGTTGCCGAGGGCGAGGAGCTGCTCGCGAGCGTGCCTTCGATCGAGGCGATGGCTATGGTGGTGAGCTTTTCGCGACGTGCGCAGCGCGACAATCGATCGATGGAAAATGTGGCTATAATTGGTGCGACGGACGATTACAACCAAATGCGCAAGACTGAAATTAGTGCAGGGCGTTATATCTCGCCGGCCGAATTTCGTGCGGGGGCGGCGGTGGGGCTTATTGGGGCTACGGTGGCCGAAAATTTGTTCGACACCGAGGATCCGATTGGCAAAACGATCAAAATTGGCAACATACGAATCACCGTGATTGGTGTTTTCGGGTATGAGGGGAGTAATATGATGGGGCTGAGTTACGACGAGCAGGTGCTTTTGCCTTATGATTTTGCGCGCAACTTTGTCAACTTGACCTACATGGACAAAGATATTATAGTGCGTGGAGGGGCGGAGGTAAACGTAGCCGATCTGAAAGCCGAGGTGACGGCTAGTATGCGGCGAATCAGGCGTTTAGGGCCCGATGCCGAGGATAATTTCAGTGTCAACGAGGTGAGTGCTTTTATGCGTCAGTTGGACTCTATTTTTTCGATGATCAACATTGTGGGTGGTATTATTGGTATTTTTTCTATTCTTGTTGGTGGTTTTGGGGTGGCCAACATTATGTTTGTGTCGGTGCGTGAGCGTACGGGTCAGATTGGTATCCAGAAGGCGTTGGGTGCTAAGGCCTATTCGATTTTATTGCAATTCACTTTCGAGGCGGTTATTCTTTCGTTGATTGGTGGTGCGATAGGGTTGTTGTTTATTTGGTTGGGTGCTACTGTTGTCAGTGCGGTGTCTAGTTTTGAGATCACGTTGACTATGAAGAACATTTTGATTGGTCTTGGTATTTCGTCTGTTATAGGTGCTATTTCGGGTATTTTCCCGGCATATACGGCATCGCGTCTTGATCCGGTGGCGGCGATCACCAGGGGTTAGGGTTTTGGGGTGTGCTTCTATGAAGTTAGAACCGGTTCAGCAAAACGCAGTT
>JAVWYC010000124.1:0-5721 GCA_036661755.1 Mucinivorans sp.
CAACTCTACACCATCGAACGCCTGCGCCGCGAACGCGGCCTCTCCATCGCCAAAGCCTGCCAAGAAGTGGGCGCCTCCCCCACATCCTACTACACCCATCGACACCAAATGACCGCGCAACAAAAAAGCGAAACTCGATAATCAAGTTCCGCTTTTTTGGGAGATAAGAATACTTAAAAACCTGTCTATTTCTTAGGGCAAGTTGCTGCTTTGGT
This sequence comes from Mucinivorans sp., assembly GCA_036661755.1. GTDB lineage: Bacteria > Bacteroidota > Bacteroidia > Bacteroidales > Rikenellaceae > Mucinivorans. The sequence goes on from JAVWYC010000124.1 coordinate 216, forward strand.
ACAAGCTGCTTTCTTAGGGCAAGTTGCTGCTTTGGTGCAAGTTGCAGCCTTGGTAGGGCAAGTGCATTTATCGGCACATGCAGCTTTGCAGGCTGCTGCCTTAGGGCACGCGCAACGACCAGCCTTGCCATATGCTGCTATTTGAACTGAATCGCACGCTGCAGATTTGCAGCAAGAAGTATCGCAAACACCCGCCGCCGCTTGGCAACCCGCCGCAGCCGCTGAGTCGCAACGAGCAATAGCTGTACAAAGAACAGAATCCGCAGAAGCAGCGCCAGAAGAACCGCATGAACCACATGACACCATAACCATCATGGCCACAGCACCAAAAAGAAGAATAATTTTTTTCATGTTTATTGTTGTTGTTTTTAGGTTTATCGCTGCAAAGTTATTGATTTTTTGCGTATTAAACATCATAAGTCAATAAATTTAACCAAAAAAAATAGACTCGAAAATTGCAGCAATAAAATTGTTAAAACAAATTGCAACAGATTCTATGTTTGAGATATTTTTTTTAACTTTGTCCTTGGTTATATATTTGTTGTATATTTTCTAAAAAATAAAAGCACGATGACACAGGACGAACTATTCAAGAAACTCATTGCCCACAGCAAAGAGTATGGTTTTATATTCCCCAGCAGTGAGATTTATGACGGACTGGCTGCCGTGTATGACTATGGGCAGATGGGAGTGGAGCTAAAGAACAACATAAAACGCTATTGGTGGGATTCGATGACCAAACTCCATCACAATATAGTGGGGATCGATGCCTCGATATTTATGCACCCGCGGGTGTGGGAGGCCTCGGGACACGTGGGCGCCTTCAACGATCCGCTGATCGACAACAAAGATAGCAAAAAACGCTATCGGGCCGATGTGCTGCTCGAAGATTGGCTCGCCAAAGAAGAAGCCAAAATTACAAAAGAGATAGAAAAAGCAGCCAAACGATTCGAGAATTTCGACGAAACTGTTTTCCGCTCCACCAACGCCAGAGTGTTGGAAATTCAAGCCAAAATAGACGATGTGACAGCTGAAATGGCGCGCACATTGGGCGCTAACGATTTGGCAGGAGTGAAGGCCCTGATCGAAAAATGTGAGATCGCATGCCCAATTAGCGGCACACGCAACTGGACCGATGTGAGGCAGTTCAACCTAATGTTCCAAACACAAATCGGAGCGGCGGCCGATGGCGCTTCGACCATATACCTGCGCCCCGAAACCGCGCAAGGCATATTTGTCAACTTCCTCAACGTTCAAAAATCGGGACGCATGAAAATCCCCTTCGGGATTGCACAAATCGGCAAGGCTTTCCGTAACGAGATCGTGGCTCGCCAGTTTATCTTCCGTATGCGCGAATTTGAACAGATGGAAATGCAATTTTTTGTGGCGCCGGGCACCGAGCTCGAATGGTTCGAGCATTGGAAAGCTTTCCGCATGCGCTGGCATCGCGCCTTGGGCTTTGGCGACTCACACTACCACTTCCACGACCACATCAAACTGGCACACTACGCCAACGCGGCAACGGACATCGAATACGAATTTCCGTTCGGATTCAAAGAGGTGGAAGGGATTCACTCGCGAACAAATTACGACCTGAGCCGCCATGCCGAATTTTCGGGCAAAAAAATCACATATTTCGATACCGAAAAAAACGAGAGCTATGTGCCTTATGTTGTCGAAACGTCGATCGGCCTGGATCGTATGTTTTTGCAGGTGCTCAGCGCTTCCTATAAAGAAGAAGCTCTGGAAAATGGCGAGCAACGCGTTGTGTTGGCCATTCCCGCACCGCTGGCACCGGTCAAGGTGGCCGTCTTGCCGCTAATAAAGAAAAACGGGATGCCCGAACTTGCCGCCTCGATTGTCGATATGTTGAACTTTGATTTCAATGTTCAATATGACGAAAAAGATTCGATCGGCAAACGTTATCGTCGCCAAGACGCCATCGGCACACCACTTTGTGTGACCGTGGATCACGACTCGTTGGATGATAATTGTGTCACGGTTCGCTATCGCGACTCGATGGAACAAGAACGCGTGGCAATTGCCGACCTACCAGCCATTGTGGCAAGTCAAGTCTCTTTTGGCGCTTTGTTTGCTAAACTAAAATAGAAAACGATGGACAAATACATAGATTCACTTATCGAGCTGGCCATAGCCGAAGATATTGGCGATGGCGACCATACCTCGCTCGCCGTGATCCCGGCTTCGAGCATGGGCGTGATGCAATTGATCGTCAAAGAGAAAGGGATTTTGGCCGGAGTGGCCATCGCGCGACGGGTCTTTGAACGCTTGGATAGCCAAGTTGTTTTTGACGAACGAATCGCCGACGGCTCACCTATCGACAAGGGCGAGGTGGCTTTTTATGTGAGCGGGCGAACTCGCTCCTTGCTGCAAGCCGAGCGCATTGTGCTCAACATCATGCAACGCATGAGCGGTGTAGCTACCCAAACGGCCATCTATGCCAACGAATTGAAAGGGCTGAAATGCAAAGTGCTCGACACCCGAAAAACGACGCCCGGAATGCGCGTACTCGATAAAATGGCAGTCAAAATAGGCGGTGGCGAAAATCATCGCATGGGGCTTTTCGACATGATACTGCTCAAAGATAATCATATAGACTTTGCCGGTGGTATAGAAGCGGCCTTGAATGGCGTGCGGAACTACCTCGAAGAGAAGAGCAAGGATCTGAAAATCGAAATCGAAGTGCGCTCGCTCGGCGATATAGACGAGGTTTTTGCAGCCGGGGGAGCCGATCGGGTGATGCTCGACAATTTTTCGGTAGAAGATACTCAACTAGCCGTGGCCAAAATTGCACATCGAGCCGAAATCGAAAGCTCGGGCGGCATAACCCTATCCACGCTCAGAGCTTATGGCCAATGTGGCGTCGATTTTATCTCCGTGGGCGCGTTGACACACCAAATCAAGAGCTTGGATATGAGCCTTAAATACTGTAAAAAATAGATATGGCAGACTTGCGCGACATAGAACAAGACGCCTCGCTCGACGAACAAATCCGCCCACACCAACTCGACTCTTTTGCAGGGCAGGAAAAAATCGTCGAGAACTTGCGTATTTTTATTCGTGCAGCCATCATGCGCGACGAAGCGCTAGACCACGTCTTGCTGCACGGCCCACCGGGGCTTGGCAAAACCACGCTGGCGGGGATCATCACGCAGGAACTCGGCGTGTCGCTCAAAATGACCTCGGGCCCGGTGCTCGACAAACCGGGCGACTTGGCGGGTCTGCTCACTTCGCTCCAAGAGGGCGACGTGCTTTTTATCGATGAAATACACCGCCTATCACCCATCGTGGAAGAGTACCTCTATTCGGCTATGGAGGACTACAAGATCGACATCATGCTCGACAAAGGAGCCTCGGCACGATCGGTGCAAATCAAACTCAACCCCTTTACGCTGATCGGCGCAACAACACGTAGCGGACTACTAACGAGCCCCTTACGTGCGCGCTTTGGGATCCAGTGCCATCTGCAATACTACGACGCGCCCACCTTGGCCGGCATTGTGGAGCGCTCGGCCGCCATTTTGGAGGTGACAATAGACAAAGAGGCCGCCGCCGAAATTGCGGGACGTTCGCGCGGCACACCACGTATAGCCAACGCCTTGTTGCGCCGCGTGCGTGACTTTGCAATGGTGGAGTATTCTCAGGCGCGAATTGACCTACCAATCACTCGCCGCGCCTTGACGGCGCTCGACATTGATGTTCGTGGACTGGATCAAATGGATAATCGAATACTGCGCGCCATAATCGAAAAGTTCGGCGGAGGGCCAGTTGGCCTAAAAACCATAGCCACAGCCGTTAGCGAAGACGAAGGCACGATAGAAGAAGTGTATGAACCGTTTTTGATCAAAGAGGGCTTCCTCAAACGTACCCCGCGAGGACGCCAAGCAACGCCACTCGCTTGGTCGCACCTTGGCATCACCATACCACACGCCCTGTCGACAACTATGAGCGAACTTTTTTAGACTAAGACCTAAAAAAATCTCTTTCGTCGTTTGATCACCGAAAAAACGAATAAATCGATAGAATTTTCAGAAAAACGACCGTAAACCAAAAAAAATCATTACCTTTGCCCCACTTATCCGAAAGTGCGACGTGCTATGATATTAGCATAACAGGGGCAAACGAATGAATTTCACCGCCCTTGACAACAACGCATTGGGTTGATAATCAATTAGAAAGATACACGAAGATCGATTATTCGAGCGTGAATTTTTCTGTCTAAAAAAAGAAAAAATGGCAACTAAAATCCGCCTATCTCGTCATGGTAAGAAAGCTTACCCATTCTATCACATCGTTGTAGCCGATAGCCGCTCGCCTCGCGACGGTCGCTTTATCGAAAAATTGGGAACCTACAACCCCAACACCAACCCTGTGACCATCGAACTCAACTTTGAAAGCACGGTTAAATGGATCGAAACCGGTGCTCAACCAACAGATACTGCTCGTTCGATACTCTCTACCAAAGGTGTTATGTATATGCACCACTTGTTGGGCGGGGTCAAAAAAGGCGCTTTCACCTTGGAACAAGCCCAAGTGAAAATGGACAATTGGCTCAAAGACAAAGAGGCTAAAATCGAAGCGGCCAAAGCTGCATTAGAGAGCGAATCGGTCAAAAATACTAAGGCGCGTTTGGCTGCCGAGACCAAAGTTAAGGAAGCTAAGGCTGCCATTGTGGCTGCTAAGTTAGCTGCCGCGGCCGCGGCTGCAACTGCCGAGGCGACTCAAGAAACAGCAGAGGCAATCGATGCAGCCGAAAACACTGAGGCTGCGGCCGAAGTTGCTGCCGAGACTGTTGCCTCAGAGTCTGTTGCTCAATAATTTAAGTTGTTCAACAACAAATAGTGCACCTTAACTACAACGCCCGTGCGGCTCGTGCCGTCGAAGATTCTTGCTTGGTGGGTTTGGTTTCCAGACTTTATGGTAAGGGCGGGGAGGTTGTGGTGAAGTTGCTCGATAATTTCCCATCAAAAGCGGAGTTGTTATGGATCGTCAGCGATCATATAGCTACTCCGCTTTTTGTGGTTTCGTGTGTGGGTCAAGGGGCGAATAAAGCCATCATTGTTTTCGAAGATTTCCAGAGCGAGGAGCTTGCTGCCATGCTTGTTGGTCATAAACTTTATGCTGAGCGATCTGTTGGTGTGGGGCAAGATTCGGATTCGTTGGGGGATGATCTTACGCAGTGGGATTTTTTGTTAGACTACGAGTTTAGGGATTTGACGTCGGGTTGTTCGGGTTTGGTGAGTGAAGTATACCCGAGTGCAATGAATCCGTTGCTTGGTATTTTGGTTGGTGGCGAGGAGGTTTTGGTGCCTTTTGCTTCGCCGTTGATTGATAATATTGACCGTAAGGGTCGTGTGATCACGATGCGTTTGGTGGACGAGTTTTTCGATTAGCGTTAGGGAAAGCGAAGTTTTCAAGAGCTAGTTAAGAAAAACAAAGATCCCAAGAGCAGTTAAGAAAAACGAAGATTTCAAGAACAGTTAAG
>JAVWYC010000125.1:0-5618 GCA_036661755.1 Mucinivorans sp.
ACAAATACAACCCCACCAACTCATCAACCGAACCGCTGCAACCACGAATAACCTCAATTAAATGACCCTCCAACACATTCTTCGCCCCCTGACCCATGCTCCCCGCTAACATTAAACTAACACCCAAATCAGCAAGAACTGACGCTATGTTAGACTTGCAACCACAACCCTGCGGCGAAGGCAACACCTCGCGCGAGGTAACACAACCACCATCGATCGAAAATATAGTGTAATAGGCACAATGCCCAAAATGATCGTCTACGTTATTGTCCCGTGTGGGAATTGCTAATTTCATCACTTTTGTTCTTTATTGAATTTATACTATAAAATTATCGAAACACCCCGACCTCCCTTAGTCTTCCTTCAATTTCATCGCTTTTTTGGGGCAAACAGTCGTGCATTTACCGCACTCGATACACAAATCATAGTCGATCACCGGAAAGTCGTTGGCCTTTTGCGTGATGGCCGACACCGGGCAAACGCTTATCAACGGACACACATGATTGTGTGGGCATAAGTTTTTATCTAAAATTACAGACATAGTTATGGATATTAAAAAGTCCTTTGATTTTTATTGAATGACTAGTTTTATTGAGTGACTAGGGTCACTATCGAATGGCTAAGTTAATAACTTTATGGCTATTTACCTAATTTATCGACCCGCTTTTTATAACAAGGCAATCAGAGCTTGGCGTGCACGATGTATGCGCGTTTTGATTGTACCCAAAGGCAGAGAGAGCTCCGCGGCAATAGCCTCGTAAGACATATCGCTCCAAAAACGGAGATAAAGGATTTCGCGATAGGCCGGCGAAAGTTGTTCCAAAGCTAACTCCAAGGCACGACGATTCTGACTATTGATCACCTGTTCCTCGGGATTTGGAGCCTTCGATGCGATCAGAGAAGTGTCGGCATTCAAGCTCGACGAAAGCGCCAAACGCGACGCACGACGTGTATGGTCGATAAACAAATTACGAGCAATGACAAGCAACCACCCCGGAAAAGAGTATAGGGGATTGAACTTGTCGAGATTCAAATATGCTTTGATAAAGGTCTCTTGTAAAATATCGTCTGTCAAAGTGCTGCTACGACAATTGAGCATGCTGCGCACCGATGATCGGTAGCGGTCAAAGAGCACGCCATAGCTGGCCGCATTGCCTGCCAGTGCTTGGGCCACTAATTCAAGGTCAGACTGTGCTATTTCCATACTCCTTTTGGTGGTGCCACACGGCGTGAAATCGAAACTACGCTCTTCAAGCCGGGCGCCAACAGTTCATAGAGCAAAAAAGCGACCATCAGTCGTCGTTCGCCTAAACGACGCATCACACGATGCGCACTCCACAGCACTATCAGTTCACGTGCCACAAAAATACCGGCCGCATAAGCCCAGATATAAGGAATATTCAACAAGGCTATCACCACGACGCCCATCACAAAAATCGCACGAGTCAAAAGATCAAAAAACGAAGCAAAACGAACCGACAAAGGGTAGTAGCGCATCGAAAAGCCACGATAACGCTCCTCGGCAAACCACCATCGCAGACCGCCATACGGCGTTTGTCGCATAGCACAAGTGGGGCTAATGATGATGCTCGCTTGGCAATATGGCGCCAAGCGTTGGACAAACAGATCGTCTTCGCCAAGGGTTAGGCGGAGGTGCGAAAAGCCACGTGCTCTGAAAAACACCTCTTTGGTGTAGCCTATGTTGTTGAACATCCCACGATAGGGGTTGCCCACTATGGCTGCTTTGAGGTAGCGCATCGAGGTCATCAGGCGGCTGGCGCGGATAAATGGATTTGTTTTGTCGGTGAAGCCTGTGTAGCCAAGCACTATCGTCCCTCCCACAAAGCCGCGCGCCATCAAAGTCAGCCATCTGTCCGAGGCTGGTTCGGCCGTTGGGTCGGCTATTAGGATGTTGGGGTATTGCGCCGCCTTGATGCCGATCAAAAGAGGGATCTTGCGCGAATGTTTGAATCGATCATCAGAACGAATTGTGGTGTGTCGCAACCGCGGACAAGATTGAGCCAACCCTTCGAGTGTGTCTGTGATGTCGCTCCCGCCGCAATCATTCACCACTACTATTTCCCAATCCCCTGCGTATTGTTGTGCTAAGAGTTTGGGTAGTCTATTTTCTAAAAAGTCAAAATCTTCTTCCATCACCACCACAATAGAGATCGCCGGCGGCACTGTGCCCTTGGGGCTGTGCGAATGGTGGCGATGAGTGGCAATTAGCGAATAGCCCAGCCAAGTGAAGAGCTGCACCAAAAAAGTAAGCAACACCACCCCAAAAACTGAAAGTTCAAAAGTCGAAAATTGAGTAAAAAATAGTTCCACAGAGTATTCGATGATAAATGAGCCACAAATTTAACTATTTTTTATTACTTTTGTCGTTAATTATGATGAATTTTTCTCTCGAAAAAAGCGATCCGCATTGCGCGGCACGTGCCGGCAGTTTCACAACAGCCCATGGCAGTGTGCTCACGCCGATTTTTATGCCCGTTGGTACCCAAGGCACGGTCAAGGGGATTTTTCACCGCGACCTGACGCAAGATATTCATGCTCAGATCATTCTGGGCAACACATATCATCTTTATCTGCGTCCGGGGCTCGATATTTTGCGTCGCGCGGGCGGTTTGCATGGTTTTTCGGGTTGGCAAGGCCCTTTGTTGACCGACAGCGGTGGCTTTCAGGTCTTTTCGCTCGCCGCATGCCGCAAATTGACGGCCGAGGGGTGTCGCTTTGCTTCGCATATCGATGGTAGCAAGCATCTCTTTACGCCCGCTAATGTGATTGATACACAGCGAATCATAGGGGCCGACATTATGATGGCCTTCGACGAGTGCCCTCCATCGACAGCTCCCTACGATTACGCGAGCCGTTCGCTCGATTTGACCCTCTCGTGGCTCGATCGTTGCATGGAGCAATATGCTCGTACCGAGTGCCCATATGGCTATCATCAAGCGCTTTTCCCGATTGTCCAAGGCTCTGTTTTCGAGGATCTTAGGCGACGTTCGGCCCGCGCTGTGGTGGAGTATGACGCCTGTGGCTATGCTATTGGGGGCTTGGCCGTTGGCGAACCGGCCGATGTGATGTACTCGATGATCGAAGTGTGCAACGATATTTTGCCCACCTCTCGTCCGCGCTATTTGATGGGTGTGGGCACTCCGATCAACATCCTGGAGGCTATCGAGCGTGGAGTTGATATGTTTGACTGCGTGATGCCTTCGCGCAATGGGCGTAACGGCATGCTCTTCACTTGGCAGGGGGTGATCAACATTCGCAACGCCAAGTGGGCCGATGATTTTTCGGTGCTCGATCCCTCGGGCAGTTCGTTTGTCGACACAGCCTACACCAAGGCCTATGTGCGTCACTTGAACATTTGTGGCGAGATGTTGGCGGCCGAAATTTGCACGATGCACAACTTGGCTTTCTACCTAAACCTTGTCACAACGGCGCGCGAACATATCATAAATGGCGATTTCAAGGTGTGGAAAGATGAGATGGTGGTGCAACTTGCTCGCCGCCTCTAAAAAAAGGGGGGGCAGATAAAACATTGGATCATGGAGTGATTTCATAAAAGATAAATAATTGAAAAACAAGCTCACCAACATAGCGCGCTCCTTGCGCCTTATGATACTCGATCGATATATCATCAAGAAATTTTTGATGACATATTTCTTTGCCATTGCCATGATCATTGTGGTGGTGGTGATTTTCGATGCGTCAGAAAAAATCGATGATTTTATGAGCGGCCACGCCCCGTGGAGCGCGATCATAGGCCAATACTACGTTAATTTTATCCCGTTTTTCATCAACCAATTTTCGAGCCTTTTCACCTTTATTGCCGTGATTTTTTTCACCTCGAAAATGGCATACGACACCGAAATCATCGCCATTCTCAGCAGCGGGGTGAGCTTTCGCCGTTTGATGTATCCCTACTTTGTGGCCGCCTTTGTGATCACTGCCTTTTCGCTGTTGCTCAATCTGTTGGTGATCCCGGGGGCCAATGCTCGGCGGATTGATTTTGAGCGCAAATACATGCAACAACCCGGGCAAGAGGCCTCGCAATACGACCGCTATATCTTCCGACAGATAGCCCCTTCGACATTTGTCTTTATCAAGGATTTCAATGGCGAAAGTTCGACAGCCGGCTTCCTGACGCTCGAAACATACGACGGCGGGCGCGTTGTGAGCTCGTTGCAAGCCTCGAGCGTCAAATACCAAAAGAGCACGGGTCGATGGAGCGCTCCGCAATATACACTACGTAGTTACAATGGCGATCGCGACACTTTGTTGCGCAGCAACACGCCGCTAGACACCACAATCAACCTTACGCCCGATGAATTGGGGCGCGTGACGGAGTTGATCCAAACGATGGATTCGTTCCGCTTGGCCAAATTTATCAAAGCGCAAAAAGAGAAAGGTTCAGACATGGTGTCGGTCTTTTTGGTGGAGGCCTATTCGCGTTACGCCTATCCAATTTCGACTTTTATCTTAACTCTGATCGGCGTTGCGCTCTCTTCGCGCAAGGTGCGCGGCGGCACGGGTCTACATATCGGCATCGGCATCACGCTCTGTTTCAGTTACATAGTCTTGATGCGATTCACCGGCGAATTTGCCAAGAGCGGCACTTTGCCCGTTTGGTTGGCTATTTGGTTGCCAAATATTATATATCTAATAATTGGTGTATATTTGTATCGTAAAGCTCCTAAATAATAGTGTTTAGCGGCATTAAAATTAATACAAACAAAGTCATGGAACAAAAAGCAAAAATGCTGTCGGGTCTCTTTATCGGCCTAGGCATATTGGTGGCAGGTATTTTTTTGAGTTCAGCCGTTAGGAATTTCAAAGAGTCAGATCGCGTGGTGTCTGTTCGCGGATTGTCGGAACGAGAAGTGCCGGCCAATCAAGTGATTTGGCCTTTGGTCTACACCGAAACGGGTAACGATTTGACCTCTATCTACAATGCTTTGGAGAGCAAAAATGCGAAAGTGGTAGCATTTCTCAAAGCGGGCGGAATCACAGACTCAGAAATCGTGATAGCCGCGCCGGCCATTGTGGACATAGATGCCAATCAATACTCAGATAACAAGAAGAATTTCAGGTATTTGGTTACTCAGGTGGTGAGTGTCAATTCGACGAACGTGGATCGTGTGATTGCCTTGCGCAAGGTTCAGACGTCGCTTTTGCGTCAATCGATTGCCTTGGTGAGTGATATGTACCAATATCCGACTCAATTTCTTTTCACGGCGCTAAACGATATTAAGCCCGAGATGATTGAGCAGGCAACCAAGAATGCGCGTGCTTCGGCCGAAAAGTTTGCCGAGGATTCGGGCTCAAAGCTGGGTAAGATCAAGAGTGCATTGCAGGGTCAAGTGACCATTGAAGATCGTGATCAATACACTCCCCAGGTGAAGAAGGTTCGTGTAACCACGTCGATAGAGTACACGCTAAACAACTAGGTTGTTTGGCGTCTGCTTGGGTGTGTTATGCGTGCGCAATCCGTTCTAGTTTTTTAGTTTGCTCTATCCCGGCTCTATTTCTTTTCTAGCTTTTTAGTTTGCTCTATCCCGGCTCTATTTCTTTTCTATCTTTTTAGTTTGCTCTATCCCGGCTCTATT
>JAVWYC010000126.1:0-5587 GCA_036661755.1 Mucinivorans sp.
ATAGTACAAACTAAAAAGATAGAACAAACTAAAAAGATAGAACAAACTAAAAAACTAGAACGGTTTGCGAGACACGCAAAGCTCGCGCAGCTCGCGCGCAAAAAACCGCTCGCCGCACAACCGCACTACCCCAACGCAAAAAATGCTACCACCCCCACCCCCAACAACCAACAACCAAATCGCGAACCGAAATCATCACCAAAACCTGCTTTTTGAACTAAACCGAAAAAATCGTTGCCCAAAAGTTACAGTTATAATCTTTTTTTGTACCTTTGCTACTTGTTGCTGCTAAGAAATTTATAATGGACGATTCTTTAATTTTAATTCAAAATAAAAAATGTTAGACGTAGTACTAGGCCTCCAATGGGGCGACGAAGGCAAAGGCAAAGTGGTGGACGTATTAACTCCGCGTTACGGCATGATTGCTCGCTTCCAAGGTGGCCCAAATGCGGGACATTCACTGCATTTTGATGGCAAAAGCTTTGTGCTGCACACCATTCCAAGCGGCATTTTCCGTAGCGACGTACAGAACATAATCGGTTCGGGCGTTGTGCTCGACCCGGTAATCTTCATGCACGAGGTCGATGAATTGCTTGCAGCCGGTGTCGACGTACAAGCGCATTTGATGATTGCCAAAAAGACTCACCTAATCCTACCCACCCACCGCGCGCTAGACGCGGCAAGCGAAGCAGCCAAAGGGAAGGACAAAATCGGATCGACACTCAAAGGCATCGGGCCAACATACATGGACAAAACAGGCCGTAACGGCCTAAGGGTGGGTGATTTAATATCGCCGGAATTTATGGCTCGCTACGAAAAACTCAAAAACAAACACCTCGGTTTGCTGGGTAATTTTGAGTTTGACTACAAAGAGTACGAAAAAGAGTGGCTCGCAGCAGTGGAACGGATCCGCACCTTCAAAATCGTCGAGGGGGAATATGTAATCAACAACGCCATGGATCGCAACATCTCGATTTTGGCCGAAGGCGCCCAAGGTTCGATGCTCGATATTGATTTTGGATCATACCCTTTTGTCACCTCGTCGAGCACTATCTGCGCTGGCGCATGCACTGGTTTGGGTGTAGCTCCGCGCCGCATAGGCAAGGTTTACGGCATTTTCAAGGCCTACTGCACACGCGTTGGTAGCGGCCCATTCCCCACCGAACTTTTCGACAAGGCGGGCGAAGATATGTGCACCATAGGACGCGAATTTGGCGCCACCACCGGTCGTCGTCGCCGTTGTGGTTGGCTCGATATGGTAGCCTTGAAATATTCGGTAATGCTCAACGGAGTGAGCGAATTGATAATGATGAAAAGTGACGTATTGAACTCTTTCAAAGAGATCAAAGTTGCTGTGGCATATAAAGTTAACGGCCAAGAAACCACTGAATTTCCATACGAATCGTGCGAGGCGATAGAACCAATCTACCGCACCTTCAAAGGGTGGAACTGCGATATAAATTCGGTACGTTCGTATGGTGATTTCCCTGCCGAACTAAAAGAATATGTCGAATTTATAGAAAAAGAGACTAAGGTTCATATTTCTATTGTCAGTGTAGGGCCCGACAGAGCAGAAACAATACTAAGATAGAATATTGAAAATCAAGCTAATAGAAGATCGCGCAGCAGGTTTTGTGATGCTTTCGCTCACTCTACTGGCTTTGCTTTTGGTTTTGGTGATCGGTGTGGGATTGGTGTTGAAATCAATACCAATTTTAGAAGATCGTTCGCTGTGGAGTTTACTTTCGGGGTCAACGTGGAAGCCACTGGCCGGTGAGTTCGGGTTTTTGCCTTTCATCATGGGCACCATGTGGGTTACGTTTTTGGCAATCGCATGGACTTTGCCTTTGGGGTTGTTGACGGCAATATTTCTGACCGAAAATTCGCGACCGTGGGTGCGCAAGGCTGTCTATCCGGTGCTCGATATTTTGGCCGGTTTGCCTTCGGTGGTCTATGGTGTGTGGGGCGTGTTGGTGGTTGTTCCGTGGATCGCCAACCACTTATCTGGCGAATTTTCAACCGGTTACACAGTTCTCGCTGGCGGTATTGTGTTGGGGATCATGGTTTTGCCACTGATGGTGAGTTTGTTTGTCGAACTATTTTCGGCCACTGCGCAAGATGTGCGCGAGGCATCGCTTAATTTAGGTGCAACTCGCTGGCAGACAACGAAATTCGTATTGTTGCGCAAGAATTTCCCGGGCATCATGGCCACCATTATTCTTTCGATTTCCAGAGCGATGGGCGAAACGATAGCCGTGCTCATGGTGTGCGGCAATATAGTGCAGATCCCAAGTTCGCCACTCGATGCCGGTTACCCGCTGCCGGCTTTGATAGCCAACAACTACGGCGAGATGCTCAGTGTGCCGCTCTATGAATCGGCGCTCATGTTTGCAGCTTTAATTCTGTTTGTGGTGGTCTTTGTATTTAATATAGTATCGCGCATTATTTTGCGCCGCATAGAAAATAAGTATATCTAGATGAAAGCCAAATTCATAGAAGAACGAGTGATGCGCGTTGTGATGGCACTTTCGGCGTTCACGCTTTTTTGCATGGTGGGGGCTATTCTATACACCATTGTGAGCGAGGGTTGGAGCGCAATGAGTTGGTCTATGATCACCGATTTGCCTGGCGGAGGCTTCTATATGGGGCGCGAGGGCGGTTTGCTCAACGCGATCGTTGGGTCGTTGATGATTGTCGCCGCCTCCACCATTTTGGGTCTTGCCGTGAGCATTCCCGTGGTCTTCTACCTCAACGTTTACCTTAACCGCCAATCGAAATTGGCCTACATCACGCGCCTTAGTTTCGACGTACTTTTTGGTGTGCCGAGCATTGTTTATGGTGCCTTTGCCTTTACGGTGATGATCTATTTTGGGCTCAAGACGTCGCTTTTGGGTGGGATTATTGTCATCACGTTGCTCATCATTCCGATTTTCATTCGCTCGATGGACGAAGTGGCGCGTACCATGCCGCGCGAGATCTTGGACGCCACTTTTTCGCTTGGTGCCACGCGCCTGCAAAGTGTACGGGTGGTGGTGCGCCAAATCATGCCAGGCATAGCCACCGCTACCCTACTCTCTATTGGGCGCGCTATTGGCGACGCGGCGGCGGTGCTTTTCACGGCTGGCTACACAGACAGCATACCTACCTCCTTATCGCAACCGGCGGCCACACTGCCCTTGGCTGTTTTTTTCCAACTATCGAGCCCCATTCCCGAGGTGCAAAGTCGAGCCTATGCCGCAGCCCTAATCCTGACCATCATCGTGTTGATACTCAGCATTACGGGGCGAATTATTACAAATCGTTTTTCAAAAAACAGAATAAAATAGAGAAATGAACGACTTCAAAAAAGGTATGTTTCGCCCTTATCAAAAATTCTCGAAAGAAGAACGCTCCGTTGGCGCCACCATTCAGGTTAGCAATCTGAATGTGTCCATCGGCGAGGCTCATATTCTGAAAAATTGCAACCTCACCATTCCCGACAGGCGAATAACATGTATTATTGGCCCCTCGGGCTGTGGCAAATCGACTTTACTTAGAAGTTTCAATCGGCTAATCGATCTTACCGATAATGTACATGTGACGGGTTCGCTATTGGTGGGCGGGCAAGATATATACGCCAAAGATGTCGAGGTGACCGGGGTCAGGCGCAACATGGGGCTACTTTCGCAACGTCCGTGTCCGCTGCCGATGTCGATTTTCGACAACGTGGCCTATGGTTGCCGCATACATGGCATACGCAACCCTAAAAAATTACGTATGGTGGTGGAGCACTACCTCACCGCAGCCGGTTTGTGGGACGAGGTGCACGATCGGTTGCGTTCGCCGGCCTCGCGCTTGTCGATTGGCCAACAACAGCGCCTGTGTCTGGCGCGAGGGCTGGCCGTTGAACCGCAATTTATCTTGGCCGACGAAGCTACTTCGGCTCTCGACCCAATATCGAGCAAAACAATCGAAGATCTGTTTGTCAAACTAAAAAGTGAATACGGAATTGTGATGGTGACACACACTTTGCGCCAAGCGTTGCGAATCGCTGATTATGTGGTCTTTATGTATATGGGTGAGGTGATTGAAGCTGGCGTGGCATCCGACATTTTCAACAATCCACAGAACGAGTTAACCAAAAATTATTTAACAGGAGCCTTTTCCTAAGTTGCCGCCAAAAGATGCGGGGGTTTGCTGAGAGATTACGCAAAGCCTAGCGCCGGATTAGCCCCCCAACATGCTGATTGTCTTTATGATCGAAAGATCACCACAAATCACATCCGGGCAAGCTCCACCAAAAAAGTATAGTCTCGGTGATCTAAAAACGCAGTTCACCCCCTCTCTATATAATAAGGTCAGCGGCCTAGAACGCGAAAAAATGGGTACAAAAATAGGGTAAGCTACTTTCATCGCACCGCTACAACCATCACGCCCTTGCTGCATTCCTGCCCTGGGGGATTAGAAGGGAGCTGGTCGTGAAAGACTTACCCTAAGCCACAAAGATAGTAATTTTTTTACAAATTGATGAAAAAAAAGTTAAAACCAAAAGCAAAAAGAGTCATTATTATTTTTAGTGCCATTTTTTTGGTATTTATTGCCATTGGAACATATGTGATTATCGACGAATATTCATATCGTTTCACCGAGGCGGTGATCAAAAACGGCTCGTTCAAGGTCTATCCCGGGCAGACTTTCGAGCAAGTTGCCCAAGACTTGGAGGCCAAAGGTCTGATCGCGTCGGCCAAAAAGATGAAGCGCACGGCCATTGCCCAAGAGAAAGACACGGCCATCGTAGGTTTTTACGCTTTCAAGAAAGGGGATAGTTACCGCACGTTGCTCAATCATCTATCGTCAGGGCACCAAAGTCCTGTGCGCATAACTTTCAATAACATTCGCACTTTGGATCAATTAGCCGCACGTGTGGCTCGATCGACATTGGCCACAAAGGAGGATCTTATGGCTCAATTCCAAGAAGAGGCCAAAGAAAGTGGCGACCCGGAAAACTACATAGCACGCTTTATGCCAAACACTTACGAAGTGTATTGGACAATCACGCCCAAGGAATTTACGTCTATGATGAAGAAGGAGTATGATGATTTTTGGGATTCAAAAGGTCGCCTATCGAAGGCCGAGGCGTTAGGTTTATCTCCGGAGCAGGTGATGACTTTGGCTAGCATTGTGATCGAAGAGACCAAGGCCGAGAAAGAGATGACGACTGTTGCAGGGGTGTATATCAATAGGTTACGAAAGAAAATGCCATTACAAGCCGATCCGACAGTGAAGTTTGCCATTGGTGATTTTTCGATTCGTCGCATCACGGGTCGTCATTTGCGCATTGAGTCGCCTTATAACACTTATCGTCAGGCGGGTTTACCTCCTGGCCCGATTTGCGTGCCGCCGATTGCGGTGGTTGATGCGGTATTGGATTATGTTGATAATGAGCATCATTGGATTTATTTTTGTGCGAATGCCGATTTTTCGGGCACACATAGTTTTGCTTCGTCTTTGTTGGAACATCAGCGCAACGCGTCATCTTATCATCGAGCGTTGAACGGTCGCAGAATCCATTAATTTTCGTGTTAGCGAAAAACGAAGTTTGCAAGAG
>JAVWYC010000127.1:0-5583 GCA_036661755.1 Mucinivorans sp.
TTTGATTGCAGTGACTAACTAAAGTTGAAACAAATTAAATAAAATAATAATTAAATAAATAAAATAATGACAGCAATCTTCCCCGGATCCTTCGACCCATTCACACGCGGACACGAAGCTATCGTAAGACGAGCCCTAACCATATTCGATAAAATAATAATCGGAGTCGGTGTCAATACAGACAAAACCGGATTCATGACACCCGAAAATCGAGTCTGCCTCATCGAAGACGTGTTCGCCAAAGAAAGCCGCATAACAGTCAAACTCTATAACTCACTGACCATCGATTTTGCACGCGATATGCAAGCTACACACATAATTAGAGGACTGCGAAATACCACCGATATGCAGTATGAACAAAACCTCGAAACACTGGGACGACGACTGGCGCCAAATATCGAAACAATATACATAATGACCGAAACAGCCTACGTGGACATCAGTTCATCTGCCATTCGCGAATTGTATCGCTTCGGCACTTGTGTCAAAGAATTGATGCCACGAGGCGTTAAACTCGATAACTACCTCTAAAAAGAGGAATCGTCGACAAAATAGCCAAAGCTCCATAAATATAATAGATGAGCGATAACGCCTCGGGAGCCGAATCAGCACCATAAGAATGCATGCCCGAAAGATAATAGTTCACACCAAAAAAAGTCATCAAAACAGTGAGCAAAGCTATGATCGAAAATAAAGCCGTGAAATAGGGGCGCGCCAGACTGCGAATCATGTAACTATGTGTGACAAAGGCATATACGACAACAGTCACCAAAGCCCACGTCTCCTTGGGGTCCCACCCCCAATATCGACCCCAACTTTCGTTGGCCCAAACTGCGCCCAAAAATGTGCCGATCGTCATGAGCACCAATCCTAGGTTGAGCGATAGTTGATTGATGGTGGTTAACTCCTTTATCTTCTGCATCTTAGCTGGGGTCTGGCGGGTGGAAAGCACGATCATCGACGCCACGCCAAGCAAAAATCCAATGGCGAAAAAAGCGTACGAAGCAGTGATCACCGCCACGTGGATAATCAACCAATATGAATCCAGAACAGGAGCCAAAGGAGTGATCTGTGGATCCATCCAATTGAGCGTCGACACAAAAAGCAAAACCCCAGACAAAAATATCGATAGCGCAAAAGTGATCTTGGATTTGCCGACAAAGATAAAAGCGGCCAAGGCAGTCGCCCACGACACGTAGACCATTGATTCATAGGCGTTTGTCCACGGCGCACGCCCTGAAATATACCACCTTAGGCCCAAGGCGAATGATTGGAACAAGAATACCGCCCCCGCCAGCGCCACTAAGCTCCAAAAGACAAAGCGCAGGGCGCGACTAGTGCCAACGCTAGAAATGATGAGTATGATGCTGAGCAACAGACCGAGCGTCATGAACGAAAAACCGCTCCACTTAAAGGCGTCCATCTTGTTGTACAGTAGTTCCGCTTCGATTTTAGCGGTGTCGACCTGATCGCTTTTCGCCTTTTGGAATACTTCGATCATGTCGATCACCTGAGCGGCTCGAACATGATTGCCGGCCACCAATTCGGAAGCAAACCAAGGGAAAATCTTGCTCACGAGCAATGAATCCTTGGGCTGACTGGCAAAGTCGCTTAGATCATCGCCCGAGGAGTACCATCGCCGGGTGCCCCCTCTTGGAAAAATAGACAGCATGCGACCCGAAAACAGGTTGTCGAGAATATTGATCCGCTCGTCTAGTTTGAGCAGTTCTTTGTCGGCCTTGGTGCGTTCGCGCGGCGCTAGGCGATAGATAGCCTCCACACGCGGCGCCAATAGATATTCGCCTCGCGAACCAATCACATCAACGTAGGCAATATGCCCACCCGTAGTGTCGCGCACTATTTTTTCGCGTGCCCAGCGAGCGGGATCGGTAGTGATACCTAGCAGCATCTCGCTGGCCGACAGGCCGTTATACCGTTTTTCGCGCATCACTTTGCGTATCACATCTTCGGCATAGCTGCCCACCGACACCACGCGCCCCGACGGTTCTTGCACCAAAAGACGTTCAAATTTGGCCGTTATCGCCTCTTGTGGCGTGGCCCCTTGTGCGCCAAAAATACCCATCGCCACCACCGAAAGTGAAGCCGCCAAACGTCTAAAACGCGAACCACGCGCCACGATCGACCACAAAAGGCCCAAGCACAGCATCACATAGCCCACGTAGGTGATGGCAACGCCTGCCACATCACGCGAGGCGGTGAGGAAAGTCCCCTTTTCGTCCTTGTCGAACGAAGTTTGATAGAAGCGCCACGCACCGTGATAGAGTACATTGTTCATCGAAATCTCGTAATTTCGACCCTCGATTTTCACCAAACTACTAAATGCCGACGGTGAGCCCGAATGACCATAGCGCGAGAGCGAAAATTTGGTAAGCTCCACCTCGAAAGGCAGCGCGGCCACCTTGGTACGTCCTGTCATATCGCTCACTGTGGAGGTATGCTCGCCTTGACGAATGTGCACCATACCCTCTACTCCGGTGAGGAAAGTGACCATCGCGCCCAGCAAAATCACTACAAAACCATAGTGCAAAATCAGCACCCCCCATCGCCGAGCCTTCCACAGCGAAAGGCGATAAGCCATTGTCACAAAATTGAGCACCAAAAGGGCTTGCAAAGCAAAAAACCACCACGATTTATAGATCGCCGCCATCGCCAGAGGCGTCCCCCAAGAATGCTCCACAAAAGTGGCCGCGCCAAGAATCACGCCATAGAGCAACAGCAAAACCGCCATGAGCGACGCTGAAGAAAGTATCTTTATGATTTTTTGCATCTGTTCTGTTTCTCTCCGTGCTTGTTTTTGATTTTTTTACCCTGGAATTGCTTTTTTTTGAGGTGATAGTCTAGGATCAGCTCCTCGTCGTGACTTTTTGAAAAAAGTCACCCAAAAACTTCTTGGCGAAAAACTTCGTTTTTCTTGATCTTCGTTTTTCTTGATCTGTGCTTTTCGTAGCTACGCTTTTATTTATTTTTTTTGATGGTCATCGCCTGCTCAGCACCATATTTTACTTTCAATCGATCCAAACGTGCGTGCATATCTTGCTGCACCTTAGCCATTCGTGGTTCGTTATACAGATTTTTGAGCTCCGTCGGATCCGTCTTCAAGTCATACAACTCCCATGAATCAATGTCGTGTCCATAAAAATGCATCAACTTATAACGATCGCCGCGCACGCCCTCATGGCGACGCACCTGATGCTCGCCCGGGTATTCATAAAAATGGTAGTATAGGCCATCTGGATGCAGATTTTTAACACGCTCACCACGCAAAATAGGCAAAAACGATTCGCCCTGAATGTCGCTAGGAATCGGCACACCGACCAACTCCAAAAACGTTGGCGCATAGTCTATGTTTTGAACCATTTGCACGGCCACCTTGCCTCGCGGAGCCGAAGTCTGAGAATCGGGCATGCGCACAACAAGCGGCGTACGCATCGACTCCTCATACATAAATCGCTTGTCGAACCACCCATGCTCGCCCAAATAAAAGCCCTGATCCGAAGCGTAAACAACAATCGTGTTTTCTAACAGGCCGTTCGCCTGCAAATAGTCCAACAAACGAACTATATTGTCGTCTACCGAGGCTACACATTTCAAATAATCACGCATGTAACGCTGATATTTCCACTCCGAAAGTTCGTTGCCCGACAAATTGCGCGCCATGAAATCGGCCGTCAGCGGAGCATAAACCTTATCCCATTGGGCACGTTGAGCGGGCGTCATACGCGCCAATTCACCACTAAGAAAGCCCATCTTGTGGCGCGTGTTGACCGAAGGGTCGATCACCTTATTGTCGTAGGCCAAGTCCATCGACTGAGCGATGTTCATATCTTGCGCCGCAGCTGCCGGACGCTCGGCGTAGGTGTCGTAGAAAGTCGACGGAATGGGGAAAGTCACATCTTCATACATTCTCATGTGGCTCGAATCGCTAAGCCAATTGCGGTGGACAGCCTTGTAGTGGAGCAATAAACAAAACGGCTTTTGTGAATTGCGCTGCGAATCGATCCATTCGATCCCTTGATCGGTGGTGATGTCGGTGGCGTAGCCGGGGTATCGCTGTTTGCCCTGAGCGCTATACATGTCGGGGTTGTAGTACGAACCTTGCCCGGGGAAAATATTCCAATAATCGAAACCCGTCGGCGTGCTGCCCAAGTGCCATTTGCCGATCACGGCCGTGGTGTAGCCTGCTTTTTGGAGCAACTTAGGCAAGGTCTGTTGCTCGCCATTGAAGTCGCCACTTTCGTTGTCCAGAAAGCCATTGGCGTGGCTATGTTTGCCCGTGATCATACACGCGCGCGAAGGGCCGGAGATCGAGTTGGCCACAAAACTATTTTCAAAGCGCATGCCCTCGGCCGCTATACGGTCGATGCCCGGGGTGCGATTGTAGCGACCGTCGTAGCACGAAATCGCCTGTTGGGCATGGTCGTCGGTCATTATGTAGAGGATATTTGGCCGACGCGTGGCGGCATTTTGAGCCACCGCACTAAGGGAGGCGCAAGCCAAAAGAGGCAGGATAATTATGTTTTTCATTTTACTCAACGTTTACTCCTACAAAAGTACAAAAAAACTTTGTGTTTTGATAGTTTATTTTTCTCAATCAAGGGCTTCTCGCAAAGAAAAGTTTGGCACGTACTTTGCACAAAAAATAGAACGGAATTTTCCAAACACAAAAACCCTACAGCCATGAAAAAATTAATTCTCACCCTCGCCCTTGCTACTTTTGTCGGTATGGCAATTGCACAAACCCCCAAAGACGCACGCCAAGACGCTCGCCAAGCGAGAATGGAGCAAGCTATCGACAATATGCAGGCAGCTCTTGCTACTCAGAATTTTATGTTTATTCCCTCGCAAATGTCCTTACTTTCGCAAGGTTCGATTTTGCTCAATTCGCTCTCTTTCGCTCCTTTTATCGATGTGACGCCCGATTTTTTGGCGGTCAACATGCCTTATTCGCTTCAGCTTTTCCCACCCAACACGCGTATATTCGACCTTTATATGCCTAATGTTCCTTACACATACAGTGTAAAAAAGGGTACTGGCAATACGTTTTATGTGTTGATTGGGTTAAAAAATGTATCGAATCAGAACACAGGATTCATGCCATTGCAAACTCAGGGCATGAACATGTCGATACACATGATAATCAACGCCACGAGTGGTTATACGACGGTTACTATTACTCCTGATTTCGCTGCTCCGATCACATATTCGGGTAGTGTGTCGACCAATTAGGTGTTGTTGTTTTTAACTGAGAGAAAGTTCTCGCACAGCTATATACTGTGCGAGATTTTTTTTGTAAAGGTAATTGTCAGCGAGGGTTTGGGGCAAGCGCGCCCCAAGATAGCGCGGTTTCTCGCCGAGCTAGTTTGCTCGCGTGCAAAGCTATTCTAGCTTTTTGTTTGTACTATCTCGGCTCTATTTCTTTTCTAGCTTTTTAGTTTGTTCTATCCCGGGGGTTTGTGTACCCCCAGACCCCCACAGTTCATTTCTTTTTTGATAAATTAGTAATAGCCTCCGCAAATTAAACAAAACATTATTTAGCTCGGCGCGACCAAATTTTAGGCCAAA
>JAVWYC010000128.1:0-5558 GCA_036661755.1 Mucinivorans sp.
ACTACCTAACACCCCACTCTAATATATATCACTAGCAAACACCACCCTCACTCGATGACCCTATGTAACGAATGTCTGACGAAAAAGCCATGATCGGATAAAATATAATCGGCAAAAATATTAAACCAACAGCAAATCCACCACCACGACCATAAACACGCGCAAAAGCAACAGTCCAAATAATGTAAAATACAATGTTGGCCACCGGAACCAAACACATCAATATCCACCAACCAGAACGACCCGAAATACGCAACCATATAATCGAATCGTAAACCGGAATAATCGCCGCCCAACCCGGCTTATTCGCCTTGTTGAACAAAAACCAATAAGAAACAACCATCAATGCTGTAACCAATAAAGTCAGCATAGACGAAAGTGTGCTGCTAAACAAAATAGAGCAAACAGAAGCGGAATCATAATCACAATACATAGTGGTATATTTTTTTCAGTAAATCCCTACTCTCTTTTTGGATTTTTGGGCAACTCCATAGCGTATAAGCTGATACGAAGTTAATAAAAATAAGATAAATATTACTATGATATAGTAATATTTATTGAAAAAATAATTATTAGTGACTTCCGGAAAGCATCTATTGATAGTAATTATCCCAGAAACTATTGTCTTTCTTCCACTTCAACAGATCGCTCAACATAGAGGATTTGGCTTGAATGGTGAAGCTCCAACTTTGACGCAAACCAACCGGAACCCACGTGAAACTCATCTGCCAACAGTGCAAATCGCGCGTGATCTGAATACTACCCGGGGTGAGTTTGCCTGCCTGTATATCGAAACCTGCACTGCCACTGATAGCCCATTTGTCGGTCAAGTTGACCGAAGCATTGGCGTTGATAGATTGCGTGATTTGCGAGGTGCCCGTGGGATTACTATAATTAAAGGAGTAGTTGAAATTCACGCTCCACGGAATCGAAAAATCGTAATACTGAGCCGCCGCTTGGCGTGCACGCTCAATTTGCGAACGTTGAGCTGCGGCATTTTGTTGATCAAAAAAGCTAGTAGCACCCAACGTTTCGTTGAACGCCTGCCCGTTATTGTTGTTAGTTGGGTTATTGATAGCCGGCCGGCCGGCTCCTTGGGTGCGTTTAGAATCTTTGCTTTTGAAGCCGTAACCAAAGCTAAAAGAGAGGCTCGTAAGACGCAAAAAACCGCCACGATTAACCAAAAATTCATTGATACGCCTCCCATTTTCGACCGCATAGGCATCGAAACTTCCTTGCAACTGCACCGAATAATTTTTGACGATCGGGAAACGTAACGACACGGCAAAGGGCGCCAATTGAAATTCCTTGGCCAAAAAGTTGTAGGACGAACTAATCGAGAAGGCCTCTATGATCTTGATCTTTCGATAACCCGAGGTATCTTTGTCGGAAGGGACTTTGGCTTCGATTGTGTTTTCGATACCGAAACTCAGCGAGCCACTCGCCCCCCGCCCCGGCACGCCGTAAAGCTCGTTTTGGAAAGGCGAATAGACTGTTTTATCGCCCTCGCTGTTAGTCTGCACTTCTTTCCAGAAGCCGTAGCCAAAGGCTCCGAAATCGGGCGAATAGGAGGCCGCAATGCGCGGAGTGAAGACGTGGCGAATGGTGGTTGGTTTTTTGCGCCCAACGACATAAGTTCCATAAAGTTTGGTGTTCAAACTGAGCGAGGCCCCGTAGTTAAAGACTCGATAGAATCCGCTTGTGGTGTCGGTCACTACTGCTTGGGCGGCTTGATTCCATGTTTGGTTGATCGAACGGAAATACCATCGCTCGGTGTAGGTGAAATTGGGGGTGATAGAGAGTGCTCCAAAAAGGTTGAATGAGGCCGAAACGGGCAAATTGTGCTGGAAACCGAGCCTTAGTTTGTCGAACATTTCTTGTTTCATGAAATATTTTTCGGACACGTTTTCAACCCTGTTTTGGAAGTCCATGTTGTAGGTAAACGAAATTTTTTCATACCATTTCTCTTTCCCTATGGCCTTGCGCCGTTTGAAGGGAGCCACGCGTGAGACGTTGAACACAAAGTTAGGGAGCGACATCGATATGGTCGAGTCAACTGTATTTTGTGAGTGTGAAGCGTTGAAAGACAACGAGAAAGGTTTGCCCGGCCAGTTTTTTGAGTACGCGATGGAAGAGGAAGTTTGCGAAGAGAGGTAGTCTTGTAGGTTAGTCGAATTATATTTATTGTAGGCCGAATTATTCATATAATTGACCGAAGCAGAGAAGGTCGAATTGGGTCTGAATTTCGGATCTTGTTGGTGTGTCCAACGAATATTCATACCCGAAGAGCGGATAGCGTCCGGCGAGCCATCTTCGCCAATATGATCGGAGGCATAAGAGAAGCTAAAATTACCACTAAACGTGTAGCGCTTTGCGTATGACGAGCTGAGCGACGCTTCCCACGAGCCGAGTGTATACCACCCGCCCTTGATGGATAGATCCACATAGTCGTTGATTGCAAAATAGTAGCCCCCGTTACGCACAAAGAAGCCTTTGGCGGCCTCTTCGCCCACTTCGGGGAAGATAAAACCCGAATTGCGTTCGCGTTTTTGAGGAAAAAATCCAAACGGAAGGCCCAGAAAATAGATAGGCACATCTTCAAAAACCATGTAAGCAGGGCCAAAGACAGTGTTTTTGCCGGGCACTGTTGTCCCTTTGGTCATTTGGAGGTAGAAGTGCGGGCAAGCCGCGTCGCAAGTTGTGTAGCGGCCGTTGTGCATATGCACCACGTTGTCTTTCATCTTTTTGACTTGGCCGCCAAACAATATCCCTTCGCCCTCTTTGGTGTTCACGCCATGGATCATGGCCTTGCCGCTATCCATATTATAGGCTATGGAGTCCATGTCGTAGGTCATTTTGCCGTCGACGAACTCGGTGCGAGTCATTTTTTTCTTGGTAGTGTCCATCACGCCGCGTGCTTGGACGAGCTTGGATTCAATCTGCAACTTCATGAAGTCAGCACGTAGTTTTTTGCCTTCATATTCGATCTCGCCTTGTTGATAGATCAAAAAATCTTTGGATTGCGGTTCATAGACCAATGAATCTTTGAAGGTCACCAAGATCGGAGCATCAAGCAAGGGCTTGTGTGGTTCGCCGGGCAAACTATCCGTGGCGAGGGGCTGACCTTGCGCCAAACTGTCGGTGGCGAGGCTATCTTTGCGGAGGCTATCCGTGGCCGATCGCTCACTGCTCGGTAAACTGTCGCCCGCGCGCAAACTATCGATACCCACCACCGACTTCAAGGAGTCCGACAGCAAACTATCCACCGCACGCACCCCACTATATATTGGTACGGCGCACCCCACCGCACCACAAATGAGTAGCCAGCAAAGAAGGATAAATACTATATATTTGACTCGTATCAGAATAATCGAAAAAAAACGCTACTTTTGTACTCAGCATTCGCGGTGCAAAAGTAATCATTTTTTATGGTTTTGAAATTCGCTTTATACATAATTAACGTTACTCTTCTCCTTTTTTGTATACAAAGCCCCTCTTTTGGTGTTTCGTTAGAGAAAAAGAGCAGAACTATCGTTATCGATGCCGGTCATGGAGGCAAAGATCCGGGTGCTGTGCGCGGATCGGTCTACGAGAAAACGATCAATTTGGCCATCGCTCTCGAATTGGGGCGTCGGCTGACAGACGTAATGCCGGAGTGGAAAATAATATACACCCGAACGGACGATCGTTTTGTCGAATTGGCCGAACGAACCAATATTGCAAATCGCTCGGATGCCGATCTTTTTGTATCCATTCACACCAATTCTAACCCTCGGTCAACGATCAGGGGGACCGAAACTTATGTGATGGGGGTCGATAAAAGCAGGGGCAATCTGGCTGTTTCGATGCGCGAAAATGGCGTTATTTCGTTGGAGCCCGATTATCGCAGCCGGTATGAGGGTTACGACCCCACGAGCAGCGAGTCGTTGATAATTTTTTCGCTCATGCAATATGCCTATCAGAATCAGAGTTTGGCTTTGGCTTGCTCGGTGGAGCGAGCTTACGCAGAGGCCGGCTTGACTTCGCGCGGGGTGCATCAAGCGGGTTTCTTGGTACTTTGGCGTACTGCCATGCCCAGCATTCTGACCGAAGTTGGTTTTCTATCATCGTCTGGCGATCTGGCCGAATTAACTAGCACCAAAGGGCCGAAAAAAATAGCCGGCGCGTTGACCACGGCAATAAAAACATATGTTTCACAAAATTTATCTACTCCGCAATCCGTTAAGACACCAAGCGCATCGCACGTAGATCCGCCCGAGGCCGCGCTAGGCTCTCTGCCGATTGTGTTTTCGGTTCAAATAAAGAGTTCCGCGCAACCCATAGCCATTAATTCAATGAATTTCGGCCCTTTGGTGATGAAAATTAAAGAGATAAAAACAAAAAATTTTTATAAATATTGTGTCGAAGAGCTGATTTCTTATAAAGAAGCATTACTTTTGCAGAACCGATTGCGTGCAATTTACCCGGATGCATTTCTGGTTGCATTTTGTGACGGTAAGCAGATATCGGTTAAGGAGGCAAAACAAAAAACAGAACAATGAAGAAAATCTTTTCAAAACAAGTCCTTATAGGGCTATTTACGGTAGCTATTTTGGCTGGAACCTATTTCGGAATCAGCTTCTTGAAGAGCAAGAAGATATTTAGTGACGACAATATTATTTACGCTGTTTTTCCGCAAGCCGATGGTTTGGAGGTTAGTTCGCCTGTTCTGATCAAAGGTTTTCGCATTGGGACAGTAGAAAAAGTATCATTCAACATCAAGACTTCGCAGGTGTTGGTCAAGATGACCGTCGATGGTCAGTATGATTTGCCGGTCACCTCGCAAGCGCAGATCACCTCGACTTCTATTTTGGGTGGCAAGGTGATTGAGGTTAAGCTTGGGGTAGAGAGTCCCAAGGTGTTGGTTAGCGGTGATACTATTCGTTCTATTTTTGCTCCGAGCATCACCGAGTCCATGGGTGAGGAGTATGGCAAGTTAAAGGCGACGGCGAACGAAATTGTCGAAAAGTTAAACACGGCTCTTGATGGGATAAACCATGTATTATCGGCACAGAATGTAGCGGCTTTGTCGGCTACGTTGTCTAATTTGCATTCTATTTCGGGAAACATTGATCAGGTGGTGAGCAAGGAGCGTGATAATATTGCGGTTATCATTGCTAATTTGTCGACTTTGTCGACTTCGTTGAAGAAGATGTCGCCTAATTTGGAGCGTGGTGTAAGTAATTTTGTGGCATTGAGTGATACTTTGCGTAATCAGGCTCCGCGTTTAATTTCGAGTGCTGTTGGTTCGATTATGAATCTAAATTCAATTTTGTCACAGATCAATAGTGAGAATGGCAGTTTGGGTAAATTGGTTAACGATCCCAAGTTGTATGAGAATTTGAACGAGACGATTAATAGTTTGACATTATTGCTTAATGATTTGAAGGCTAATCCGAAGCGATATATTAACGTGACTATCTTTGGTGGCAAGGGCAAGTAGTTTTTGGGATTTGTAGGAGGAGAGCGAATTTCTTAGAATTTTTTTTTGAGAGTTGATTAAGAAAAGCGAAGTATCC
>JAVWYC010000129.1:0-5538 GCA_036661755.1 Mucinivorans sp.
TTCGTTTTTCTTATTTGTTCTTGAAAACTTCGTTTTTCTTAACCAGCCCTTGAAATCTTCGCTCCTCTGAACCGGCTCCAAGTGATTCTATTGCTTTTTTGACAACTCCGCCAACTGAGCCGTCAATGAAGCTATTTTACTCAAAGCATCATCCCTCTTTGCATACTCAGTCTGCAATACCCGCTCCGGTGCACCAGATACAAAACGCTCATTCTCCAATTTCTTCATTACACTAGCCAAAAAACCCTGCTGATAAACCAAATCCTTCTCCAACTTCAATACCTCTGCCTGCACATCAATCGTAGCAGCCGCCATCGGTACAAAATATTCGGTCGTCTTGACAATAAAACCAATCGCACCACTCGGCTTTTGCTCCACTAACTCAATAGACGACACCCCAGCAAGTTTCTCGATCACAGAACTCAACTCCACAGGATAATTATCGTCACTTACCACTTTTAACTCCAATGCCACACGAGGCGAAATGTTTTTCGACGCACGTATAGCACGAATCTCACTCACCACACCAAGAGCCAACGCCATACGATCAATCACTGCCTGATCGTATTGATCCAATGAAGCATACCCGGAAACCATGATGCTCTCACGCTCGCCACGAGAACGCACGTAATGCCATATGTCCTCCGTAATAAACGGCATGTATGGGTGTAACTGCTGAAGCAACTTTTCGAGTATGGTAATTGTCTGGTCGAATGTTTTTTGATCGATCGGCGCCAAATATGCCGGCTTGATAAGTTCAAGATACGTAGCCGAAAAATCGTCCCAAAATAATTTATAAAGCTTCATCAAGGCGTCCGAAATTCGATATTGCTCAAAATCAGCATCGATTTCACTGACCGTTTTATTGTACTGAGCATCAAACCACTGCACCGCCAGACGCGAACTTTCAGGTTGCGCAATCGAACGATCTACTTTCCACATTTCGATCAATCGAAACGAGTTCCATATTTTATTTCCAAAGTTACGCCCCTGCTCGATGAGCGAATCGTCCCACATAATATCGTTACCGGCCGACGAACAAAGCATCATGGCCACACGAACCGAATCGGCTCCAAACTGAGCAATCAAATCCAACGGATCGGGCGAATTGCCAAGCGATTTGCTCATTTTGCGACGTAGCTTATCGCGCACAATACCAGTCAAATACACATTATTAAAAGGTGCCCTACCACGATATTCATAGCCAGCGATCACCATGCGCGCCACCCAAAAGAATAAAATTTCGGGAGCCGTCACCAGATCGTTCGTTGGATAATAATATTTAATCTCTTCGTTTTCGGGATCCATCACACCGCCAAAAACAGAAATTGGCCACAACCACGAACTAAACCAAGTATCCAACACATCGGGGTCTTGACGCAGCTCTTGGAGTGTGATCGACGGATCTTTCTTTTGAGCCAATCGCAGAGCCTCTTCCGAACTTTCGGCAACCACAAAGCCACCACCCGAGCGTGTAGGCAAATAATAGGCCGGAATTTGTTGGCCCCACCATAATTGACGTGACACACACCAATCGCGCACATTTTCCATCCAGTGGCGATATGTATTTTTGAATTTATCGGGATATAGTTTTATGGTATCATCCATCACCGCTTTGAGCGCCGGTTCGGCCAATTCTTGCATCGAAAGAAACCATTGCATCGAGAGTTTAGGCTCGATCACCGCGCCGCTACGCTCGGAAGTGCCCACTTTATTGGTGTAGTCCTCGATTTTTTCCATCAGGCCTTCCTTTGTTATATCTTCGACTATTTTATCGCGCACGGCGAATCGATCCATACCTTCATATTGCATACCAAAGGCATTGAGCGTACCGTTGTCGTTGAAAATATCGATCACTTCAAGCCCAAATTTCTCGCCTATCATATAGTCGTTCACGTCGTGCGCCGGGGTGATTTTGAGCGCTCCTGTACCAAATTCAATATCCACGTAATCGTCTTGAATAATAGGAATTTCGCGTCCAACGATCGGCACAATCACACGCCTGCCTGCAAGATGACTGTATCGAGGGTCAGAAGGGTTGACACAAACTGCCGTATCGCCCAGAATGGTTTCGGGACGAGTGGTGGCCACAATCAGATATTGATCCGAATCGACGATCTTGTAACGCAGGTAATAAAGTTTCCCTTGATGCTCTTGGAATATCACCTCTTCGTCTGACAGGGCAGTCAGCGCAGCCGGATCCCAATTCACCATACGCACCCCACGATAGATTTTACCTTTATTATATAGGTCCACAAAGACACGTATCACCGAGGCACTCATTTGGTCGTCCATCGTGAATTTTGTACGTGCCCAATCGCACGAAGCGCCTAGCTTTTTGAGCTGTTCGAGTATTATTCCTCCGTGTTTTTCTTTCCATTGCCAAGCGTGCGCCAAAAATTCTTGGCGTGTAAGGTCTGTTTTTTTGATACCCTCGGCTGCTAATTTTTGCACCACCTTGGCCTCTGTCGCTATCGAGGCATGGTCTGTCCCCGGAACCCAGCAAGCATTCAACCCACGCATACGCGCCCGACGCACCAACACATCTTGGATCGTATTGTTGAGCATATGCCCCATGTGCAACACTCCCGTCACGTTTGGCGGCGGAATAACGATCGTGTATGGAGTGCGCGAGGGATCCACTTGGCTGTGGAAATAATCTTTTGCGAGCCAATCTTTATACCAAAAATCTTCTTTGGTTGTCGGGTCGTATTTGGCAGGTATTTCGTGTGAGTTTTCTGACATTTTGGCAGATTTAAGGGTTGTTGCACAATTTTTGCTCTGCTTTATCACAAAGCAATCAAGATGCAAAAGTACACTTTTTATACCGAAAAGGCAATAATTTTGTTAACTTTGTCGCTTAAAACATTAGGGAGAAGTTATTACGAACTATTTTCCGGGTTGCTCGCAATCCTCAAAACACACAAAAATAGATGGCTAAGAAATTCAGTATATCAATAAAAGATCAATTAGACGGGTTGAGCGAAATGATAGGCAATGGTCGACAAATTATTCCGATCATGGCCTCCGAAGACGATGGCACCCCGGCGCCCGACGTGCCCGAAGTGTTGCCTATCCTCACTTTGCGTAGTTCGGTGCTTTTCCCTGGGGCGATTACGCCTGTTTCGTTGGGTCGCGAAAAATCAGTGCGATTGGTGCGCGAGGCCGAAAAATCGGGCGGCGTGATTGGAGCAGTGCTCCAAAAAGTGCAAAGCGTAGAAAATCCCGGCCCCGACGACCTTTATAAAGTAGGTACGGCCGCCTCGATACTCAAAGTGCTCGAAATGCCATCGGGCAATTTGACGGTCATTCTGCATGGCCTCGAAAAGTTCGAGATCAAAGAGTTTGTCAGTTCTGACCCTTATTTCAAAGCCTCGGTGCGTCCCTTGCGTGACAATGTGACAACAAAAAGCACGCCCGAATTAGAGGCAATTATCGATACCGTTAAACAGGTGGCACTCAATATTATAGAGATTTCGCCAACCCTGCCGCAAGAGGCTTCTTTTGCTATTCGCAACATCGACTCACAACGTGGATTGGTGAATTTCATCAGCTCAAATATCGAATTTTCTGACTCCGATCGTCAACTATTGCTCGAAGCACCAGGCCTTTTGGCTCGTTCGCGCAAATTGCTCGAAGTGTTGCTAAAAGAGCAAAAAAACTTGGAGGTGAAAAACGAAATCCAAGAAAAAGTACGCGAAGGAATAGATCAACAACAACGAGAATATTTCCTTCAACAACAAATGCGCACCATCCAAGACGAATTGGGCGACAACGCTTCGACAGACGAAGTAAGCGATTTGCGCGCCAAAGCCAAAGAGAAAAAATGGAGCAAAGAAGTATCTGATATTTTTGAAAAAGAGGTGCAAAAACTCGACCGTTTGAACCCTATGATGTCGGAATATTCGGTGCAAATAAACTACTTGGAAGTGATGCTGGGCTTGCCTTGGTTAGATATGACCTCCGATAATCTTGATCTAAAACGTGCAAAAAAACGACTCGACGCCGATCATTTTGGCCTCGACGACGTGAAAGATCGGATCTTGGAACATTTGGCCGTGTTGAAGCTCAAAGGAGATCTGAAATCGCCGATTTTGTGCCTCTATGGGGCGCCGGGGGTTGGTAAAACTTCGCTCGGCCGCTCGGTTGCCGAGTCTCTTGGACGTCGCTTTGGGCGCATTTCGCTCGGCGGTATGCACGACGAGGCCGAAATCAGAGGTCATCGACGTACGTATGTCGGCGCGATGCCCGGACGAATCATTCAAACCCTGCAACGCGCAGGCTCGTCTAATCCGGTGATCATACTCGACGAAATCGATAAATTAACAGCATCAGCACAAGGCGATCCCAGTTCGGCGCTGCTCGAGGTGCTCGACCCGGAACAAAACTCGACTTTTCACGACAATTATCTCGACATAGAATACGATCTAAGCCATGTGCTCTTTATGGCAACGGCCAACAATGTGAATAATATTCCTTCGGCCTTGCGCGATCGAATGGAGATGATCAATGTGAGCGGTTATCTGACAGAAGAAAAAATCGAAATAGCAGCAAAACACCTGATAGCCAAACAACTAAAAGCTCACGGAGTTAACAAAAATCAACTGAAAATACCAAAAGGAGTGCTCGAAATATTAATCGAGAACTACACGCGCGAAAGTGGGGTGCGAATGCTCGACAAATTGCTGGCCAAAATTGTGCGTTATCGCGCTAAGGAGATTGGCATGAACGAAGAATTTGAGGTTACGCTAGACACTAAACAGTTAGAAAAAATCCTTGGCGTGGCGCGTTATCATCGCGACAAGCAAGACTCGACGGCCAACGTGGGGATCGTCACCGGCTTGGCTTGGACGGAGGTTGGTGGCGAAATTCTGTTTATTGAATCGTCGCTCAACCCCGGCAAGGGCAATGTTGTGTTGACCGGTAATTTGGGTGATGTGATGAAGGAGTCGGCTTCGATTGCTCTTGGTTGGGTGAAGGCTCACGCGGTGGAACTTGGCATCGAGCAAACGATGATTGACAACAATGACATTCATATTCACGTGCCGGAGGGGGCTATTCCAAAGGACGGGCCATCGGCTGGGATTACTATGGCTGTGGCGATAGTGTCGATTTTCACTAATCGCAAGGTGAAGGCGAAGATAGCTATGACGGGCGAGACGACTTTGCGTGGTAAGGTGTTGCCGGTTGGCGGTGTGAAGGAGAAGATTTTGGCGGCCAAGCGTGCAGGTGTGACGGATATTTTGTTGTCGAGCGAGAATCAGAAGGATATAATGGACATTAAGGAGCAATATGTAAAGGGTTTAGCATTTCATTATGTAGACACTTTGAGTGATGTATTGTCTTTGGCGTTAGTTTAGGGGTTTTTGATAAAAATCACGCAGAGTTTTTTGTATGAAATAGGTGTGTGGTATTTTTTGATTATTGAGTCTGGTAGATTAAGAATCATAAATAAAATTCAAAAAAATCATTCGGAGCTAGTTAAGAAAAACGCAGTTTTTCAAGAGAAGTTAAGAAAGGAACGGAATCACTTGGAGC
>JAVWYC010000130.1:0-5472 GCA_036661755.1 Mucinivorans sp.
TGATGCAGGTGCATAGCGAGTATACGGCCGGCATGGATTTCGCGAATCACGAGCGAATTTTTCGCCTGCAAATGCGCGAGAAAAATGCAGACAAATCGACCATCAATATCTATAAACCTATCGCCGAGCGTTTTATCCAAACCACACCACAGATCAAAAAGCACGCCCAATTGCTATATAGTCGTGGTGTGGTGACGATCGACGACCAACTGTTTGAAAACGTGCCCACCACTTGGATCAACGACGATATTTCTAAACTTTTCCCGATCCGGATGATCGAGGGGGTATTTGCCGCGGCGCTCGAACCCAATTCGGTGGTGCTCAGCCAAAGTACGGCTCGGCTCTTTTTTGGCGACAGCTCGCCGATGGGGCGCACTGTGGATATGGGCAATCCCTATACTGTGGTGGGGGTGTGTGCCGATTTCCCGAGCAACGGATTGCTAGCCAACGGAATGTTTGCCAAGAGTTGGAATGAATATTTTAGCACCGTTTTTGTCGAGCTACCACAAGGGGCCGATGCCCGGCAAATTGCCGAGGGTTTCTATGATGCCAATAAAAAATATTTTGCCGACTACGTTTTTGGCCCCGTGAAACTCGTTGCCGCGGGCGATACTTATTTTGAAAACGAGGAGGTGAATAACTCTTTCGTGCCGCGTGGCAATCGAACCACCACTGCCGTCTTGCTCACCATTGCCTTGATGGTGATTGTGATTGCGGCCATCAACTTTATTAATTTTGCCACCGCGATGGCGCCGCTCAGGATTCGCAGTCTCAACACTCGCGGCATTTATGGCTGTTCGCGATTGCGCCTTCGGGTGGAGTTGGTGGCCGAGGCGGTGCTCTTTACGATGCTCTCGTTTTTGATAGCCTTGATGGCGATCTACGCTTTGCAAGGAACTTCGTTAGTGGGGCTACTCTCGGTTGCCGACACCTCTGTGGCCGGCAACTGGGTGGTGGTGGTGGCGAGCTCGGTGGTGGCTTTGGTGCTTGGGGTGGTGGCCGGGATCTATCCGGCGATCTATTGTACTAATTTTGAACCGGCGATGGTGGTCAACGGCTCCTATCGACTCTCTGGCGGTTCGCGGCTGTTGAGCGATCTACTCATAGGCTTCCAATTTGCAGCAGCCACGGTGCTGATCGTTTTTTCGATTGTGGTGTTCGAGCAACACAACTATATGGTCAACAAATCGTTAGGCTATAAATCGGCCGATGTGGTGGTGGTCGAAAAACTGTATGACAGCAAAAAAATGGAGCTCGTACGCCAAAAACTTAGCCAAGAACCCTATGTGAAGCAAATGGCAATGTACAACGGTGCTTTTGGGCTCTATCCGGCCGATAATATCACACGCCCCATACACCTGAGCGACACGCTGGTGATGAATGGTTATTTTTGTGATGAGAATTTTTTGTCTTTGATGCAAATCCCAATCATCAAGGGGCGTAATTTCACGGCCGAGGATCGCTGTTGTTTCGACCCTGCGCCCAACAATGGCGATAGGGTGTGCCAAATTGGGATCATCAATCGTGCGGCGGCCGATCTACTGCAAGTCGATGTGGATTCGTTGATCAAATTCGTACACGAAGACCTCCGGGTGATAGGCATTGTGGATAATTGTATCTGCTCGTCGCTCTATGACCTTAGCACCCCGGTTATTTTTACCAAGAGTAGAGATATTAGCACTCTGGCCATTCGCGTGGACGAGGGTAGTGGCAGTCAGGCGATCCAAAACATTAGACGGATAGTCAAAAGCGTGGAAGAGGTCCAAGTGTGGAAGGTTAATTTTTATGACACTCTTTTGGCGGCACTCTACGACAAGGAGCGCGATCTGGGCTCGGTGATTCTGATTTTTTCGGCTCTAGCCATTTTTATTTCGTTGATGGGTGTCTTTGGACTGGTGACCTTTGTGGCTCAGCGGCGCAGGCGCGAAATCGGTCTGCGCAAGGTCTATGGCTCAACAATTGGCGAAATTTTGGTGATGATCAATAGTCGATTCATCTGGATCGCCTTGGGCGGATTTGTAGTCGGGGCGCCGGTGGCCTACGTGGGGATTAATCTGTGGCTCGAAGGCTTCCCCTACCGCACACCGCTCCATTGGTGGGTCTTTGCCGTCGCGCTGCTCGTTGTGCTCACTGTCACCCTACTGACCGTGACGGTGCAATCCTATCGCGCGGCCGTCGAGAACCCTGTGAAATCTATAAAATCCTAGAAGATATGTTACAACTAAAAATGATTATTCGATCGTGGTCGCGTGCGGCGCTTAACACGATGATTTCGATGGTGAGCCTCACCCTGGGGCTCACGTGCAGCACTATTCTTGTGCTCTTTGTGCTCGGCGAGCGGCAAGTGGCGCACTCGTTCGCTGGCACGGGTGATGTTTACTTGGTGGAAGGGAAAGATCCCTTTCATCCGTCGAGCAACATGCTGACCGACCACACCTCGCCTGCCAAGGTGTGGCAGATCAAGGAACATTTCCCAGCCGTTCAAACGGTGGTGAGTGTGCATAGCGATAGCTGGAGGTACAAAGATGGCAAAACTAAATTGCCCAAGAAGGGTCACTTTGCTGTGACCAGCGATTTTGCGTCTTTATTTGATCTGCCGGTGGTGGAGGGTAATTTGCGGCAAACGCTCGCCTCGAAAGATCAAATCGCGGTGTCGAACTCTTTTATGCTCGAAGTTTTCGGTCGCCCGGCGCGTATTGGCGATCGTGTGGCGGGCTCAACCGGCAACGGAATGTGGTATAACGGGAAGATACTACCCGCTGCGGAGCGCGATCTGGTGATCACCACCATTCTGAGCGACACACGCTCGACACCTTTCTCGTGCGGGGCATTGAACTTGATGGAAGAAAAAGAGATTCCTGCCCTAAAGGAACCGGTATTTGGTTGGTATGGCAGTTTTATCAAGTTAGCTCCACACCAAACCATCGATATGGTGCAAGAGGCAATTAAGCGCGACACGGTGAATTTCAAAAACAGCGATTACACCTTCACCTCGATCGAAGACATATATTTCGACGATAATACCCGAGCTTCATCTGGTTTTATCGCCCATCGCGACGCGCAAATGCTCTCCATAGGGCTGATCGTGGCGCTGGCTGTGCTGCTGATCGCTGCCTTTAACTATGTGAATATCACTATGACACGTGCTCGCTCGCGGCTGCGTAATATTGCCGCACAGCGCATCTTTGGAGCCTCGGCACGGGTTGTGCGGTGGGGCGCAGTGCTCGACACGACGCTGATGGTGGTTCTCTGTTTCGCTTTTTCGCTGCCGGCCATCTATTACCTTTTGCCCTCATTCAACTCCTTTATGGATAGCCATGTGAGCTTTGCTTTCTTTGTCGAACCACTCAATTTAATGATCCTTGTGGGGCTCTTGGTGCTCCTTGTCTTATTGCCTTCGTTCTATATTCTTTACAAAACGCGTGTCACATCGCCGCTCGAAAGTCTGAAAAATCCGATGGGGCGTTCGGCTTTGGTGTCGAGTGTGATGGTGGTTGGCCAATTTGTGATCTCTATTGTGCTGGTGGCGGTGTGTCTGAATATCACGCGCCAGATGAATTTTATCGCCTCGGAACGTCCATCGGCCGCCACCATTCTAAGGTTACAGAGCAGCGTGCCCGGCACTAAGATCGATCAAACGTATCTCGATCGGATACTTGCATGGCCTTGTGTGGAGAGCTACTCCACCCAAAGCCCGCTGTCGACTTCTTCTCTTGCCATCGATTCAATATTGGTCAATAGCATGCGGGGCGACGAAAATTTGATCGATTTCTATGGAATGCAGATCATCGAAGGGCGCTCGTTTGCCCCAACCGACTCGTCGAAGCACATCATAGTCAATGAAACATTTGTACGCAAGAATCAGTTGACTCGTCCCGTCGAAGGTCAGGTGTTCGATTTTCAAGGCATCAAGTATGTTGTGATTGGTGTGGTGCGCGATTTTATGTACGAGAGCGCCCACAAATCCATCGAGTCGCTGATGATCAACTATAATCGTCCAAGCGCCGAAAGGAACAGCGCGTGGGGCTTGTTTGTCAAGGTGACGGGGAATCCCCGAGATCGCGCCGATGAACTGCGCACGCTCTACACCACGATGGCTCCCGGGGAGCCGATGCTCGAAATCAAAAGCGTGGCAACGATCTACAAAGAGATGCACAAATCGGAAGAACAACTACTGACGATGGTGACTATCTTTATGTATATCAGCGCGCTACTGACCGCTCTTGGGCTTTTTGGGCTGGCTTTCTACACCGTTGGGCGGCACACCAAGCAGATCGCTCTGCGCCGTGTGCACGGCTCGACTCGGGCGGCCATCGTGTGGCGTTTGATGCGCACTTTTGCCCTCTGGGTGGGCGTGGCCTGCGTGATTGCAACTCCGATCGCCTATTTTTTGAGCCAACAGTGGCTCGCCTCGTTCACCTATCATGTGCCAATGGCGGCGTGGGTCTTTGCCCTGACCATCCTCTTCACGGCCGTGGTGGGCTTGCTTACCGTGATTTATCAAACTTGGAAGGCGGCAAGTACCAATCCCGCCCGATTTATTAAAGCAGAATAATAATGGTGACTTCAAAAAAAATGTTTTTTCTTCTTTGGACTTTGAATTGAAAAAATCAATTTTCAGAAGTCACCCCAAAATATAAACTTCATAAAAAAACCAAAAGCTATGTTAAAAATTGAAAACATCGAAAAAATCTTTCGTACCGAAGAGATCGAAACCTTGGCGCTAAACGGCGTATCGCTCGAGATCGAAAAAGGTGAATTTGTAGCCATCATGGGCCCTTCGGGCTGTGGCAAATCGACGCTACTCAACATTATCGGCCTGTTGGACAACCCAACTTCGGGCTCGTATATTTTGGACGGCAAGCAGGTGGGTTCGCTCAAAGAGAAGGATCGCACATTGACGCGCAAGGGTAATATAGGCTTTATTTTCCAGAGTTTCAACTTGATTGACGAGCTCAACGTGTTCGAGAATGTTGAGTTGCCGTTGATTTACTTGAAAATTCCGGCCAAGAAGCGCAAGGAGATGGTGGATGCGATACTCAAGCGCATGGCGATTTCGCATCGTGCGGGTCACTTTCCTCAGCAGCTTTCGGGAGGTCAGCAGCAGCGTGTGGCTATTGCTCGTGCGGTGGTGGCGGGGCCGAAGATTATTTTGGCCGATGAGCCGACGGGTAATTTGGATTCCAAGAATGGCAAGGAGGTGATGGATCTACTCTGTGAGTTGAATCGTGAGGGGGCTACTATAATGATGGTGACACACTCTCAGCACGATGCTAAGTCGGCCCATCGTATTGTAAATTTGTTTGATGGTAAGATTGTGAATGATTTGACGGGTCATATGTAGGGTTGTGGGTGTTGTTATTTTAGGGGGTCTCGGGTCTAGGATTTTATTTATCTTGGGCTCGGGACTTTTTTTTTGTTGATGGTTTGGGGCGCGTGCTTGCGTGGCGAGCGGTTTTTTGCGCGCGAGCT
>JAVWYC010000131.1:0-5435 GCA_036661755.1 Mucinivorans sp.
GCCAGCGGCGCGAGCGAAAAATCGCCGTGCAGGCGCCGTGCCGAATCGTGACTTTTGAAAAAGTCACCCAAAACTTTTTGTGAAAAACTTCGTTTTTCTTAACTGTTCTTGGAAACTTCGTTTTTCTGAATTGGTTCGCGAAAAATTAGTTCTTCTTAACCGTTCTTGAAAACTGCGCTTTTCTGAACTACTCTTGAAAGCTACGCTTTTCTCAGCCAGCTCCACTTGGAGCTGCGCACCCCAAACCCACAACCACCTCGTCAACCTAAAATTTCAAATAAAAAGACGAAGTCAAATCACGCAAATCGTCGGAATATTCACCATCCGCCCCAAGTATCGTTAACCGCTGAGTGAATAAATGACCCTTGATAAACGAAAAATCAGCCATAACTCGCTTTATACCACTCGATGGCTTGGAGTAAATCTCGATTATTCGATTGCAAAATAAACCATAAGAAACTGCCTTCGCAATGAAAATTGCCGCCGTCTGGTATGGGAAAATTGCCGCAAAACGACCCTCGGAAGCTAAAATACGAGTCACACCAGACAAAAGATCATCGGAATTAAGCAACTCCGAATGACGTGCCGCCGTGCGCTCCTGATCTTGCGATTTATATGTGCCATTGAAATATGGCGGATTAGAAACTATTAAATCGTATTTAACAGTTGAATGCAAAGCAAAAGTCTGAAAATCAATGTTTTCGACCTTCACCCTATCGGCCCACGGC
The DNA here is from genome assembly GCA_036661755.1 of Mucinivorans sp. Lineage (GTDB taxonomy): Bacteria > Bacteroidota > Bacteroidia > Bacteroidales > Rikenellaceae > Mucinivorans. The sequence goes on from JAVWYC010000131.1 coordinate 729, forward strand.
GAAGCCGCTGCATTCTCTTTGGCCTCCTTGGCAGCCGCCGTTTCGACCTCCACCGCATCAATTGTGGCACCCCAACCAACAGTTCGCTGAGCCACCATGAGCGCTATTAGCCCGGTTCCCGTACCTACGTCTAAAATCGTATGCTCCTTGCCAAGCAACTCAACCCACGCACCAAGCAACACTCCGTCTGTGCCAACTTTCATCGCGCTGTGCGATTGGCATATTTTGAATTGTTTGAAACGAAAAGAATCACCGCCCATAAAATTATCTCTTAAAACTACACCGTACGCACAATGTTGGCACCCAAGGCATTAAGGCGTCCGTCGATATTTTGGTATCCTCGGTCTATTTGTTCGATATTTTGAATAATGCTGGTTCCTCGCGCGCTCATGGCTGCAATCAAAAGAGCTACACCAGCCCGAATGTCGGGCGAGGTCATGCGTGTGGCGCGCAGTTTGATTTGATGGTCGTGACCGATAACCGTTGCGCGGTGAGGGTCGCACAAGATGATTTGCGCTCCCATGTCGATTAATTTGTCGACAAAGAAGAGGCGACTTTCAAACATTTTTTGATGAACAAGCACCGCCCCTTTGGCCTGAGTGGCCACAACGAGCAACACCGAGAGTAGGTCGGGCGTCAGGCCGGGCCATGGCGCGTCGGCGATGGTCATGATCGAGCCATCGATGAAACTTTCGATCTGGTAGTGATCTTGCGCTGGTATAAATAGATCGTCGCCACGCCGCTCCATGGCAATGCCCAAGCGTGCAAATTGAGTAGGAATAATGCCCAATTCGTTGTAACACACATTTTTGATCAGAATTTCGGAGGCCGTCATGGCGGCCATGCCGATAAAGCTACCAACTTCGATCATATCGGGCAACATCGTGTGGCTAGTTCCGCTCAAATATTCCACTCCCTCGATCAACAGGCGATTGGAGGCAATGCCCGAAATTTTGGCTCCCATGCGCACCAACATACGGCATAGTTGCTGAATATATGGCTCGCACGCTGCGTTGTAGATCGTTGTTTGACCTTGCGCCATGACGGCGGCCATAATAATATTGGCCGTACCGGTGACCGAAGCCTCGTCGAGCAACATGTATGCTCCGCTGAGGCCTCGCGGCGAGGAAACGGTATAAAATTTGTCGTCCGTATCGAAATTAAATTCGGCGCCAAGTGCCTGAAAACCAATGAAGTGAGTATCCAGTCGCCGACGACCGATTTTGTCACCCCCCGGCTTTGGCATAAAGGCTCGCCCGTAACGAGCCAACAAAGGCCCGATCATCATCACCGAACCACGCAAACGTGAGGCCGCGGCGCGAAACTTAGCCCCCTGCATCACTTCCAGATCGACCTCGCGCGCCGAAAAAGCGTAGTGACCATCGCCTATGCGTTCCACTTGCACACCCATATCGCGCAGCAAGTCAATGAGTTGCATGACGTCGGCGATTTCCGGAATGTTATTTATTTCTATTCTTTGTTCGGTCAAAAGAACGGCACATAGAACTTGGAGCGCCTCGTTTTTCGCTCCTTGTGGTGTGATTTCGCCGCTTAGCGGGCACGAGCCTGTAACCTCAAATTGAGCCATGATATTATGCGTTACGCCCCGGGCGATTAATGGTACGATTTTTGTTGCGATTTATGTTCGCTTGTGTACGTTTAACGGTTGGACGAAGCTCGATTTGTGCACCAACAAAAATTGATTGATCGAGCACAATTGCGCCTCTGGTCATTTCGGATAGATCGTTTATAATCATATCGTTAGATGGAAATTCGTTGTTATAGTCGTATGATTTTTGACGCATATAACGAGCCAAGAAAATAGCGGCACGTTCGCGCTGTGCACTATCTTCGATTTTCACTATTTCGCGTGCCAAGCGAGGGGTGAGCGCCCCATATTGACGTTGAACGATATATTTTTGTTGATAGGGTATTCTCTCTGGCGAGGGCGAGAATTGATCGGGCGCTGGTTTTTGGAAGGGCGAGTCGATGTCGAGCTCGTCGCCAGCGATCATAAAGAGGTGATCCCACAACATATTGTGGAACTCTTCCGTGTCGCGTTTTCGAGGGTAGACATTGCCCATTGTCATCACCACCAAGGCCGCTTGATGGCTACGCTCGGCGCGATCCTCAATCGTAAAGAGCCATTGCACCATTTTTTGCACATTCCGCCCATATTCAGGCAATAAAAGGCGCATTTTTTGAGGAGTTTCAGCCATAATAAGTCTGATTTGAATTACGGAAATTTAGTGTAATAATAAAAATAGAGTAACTTCCCTAGTGAATATTTAGCAAATATACTATATCTTTGGGAAATAAAAAAGAAGCTATGTCAAAAATATTAGTAGTTGATGATCAGCGAAGCATTTGTAACGCGATCAAAGAGCTGCTCGAAATGGAAGGGCATGCGGTTAAAGTGGCCGAAAATGGTATGCAGGCGCTCGAAAGTATCGAAGCCGACAAACCGGATTTGGTGATCTCGGACATCAAAATGGAAAAGATGGACGGGCTGGAATTACTCGAAAAAATTAAAGCCAAAACACCCGAAGTGCTCGTGATGATGATGTCCGGCCACGGAACGATAGACACGGCGGTCGAATCGATCAAAAATGGCGCGCTCGACTTTGTGGAAAAACCGATCGAAATGAATCGGTTCCTCATTAGTGTGCGTAACGCATTGTCTCACAGTGAACTAAAAATAGAAAATAAAGCCCTGCGCCGAAAAGTGGCACTCGTTTCGGGTTACGAAATAATAGGCCACAGTCCGGCAATAGAAGCAGTCAAAAAAATCATCACAAAAGTGGCACCAACCGACGCCAGAGTGCTGGTGCTGGGCCAAAGCGGAACCGGCAAAGAATTGGTGGCCAGACAATTGCACATGCTTAGTTCGCGAGCCACCGCTCCCTTTATCGAAGTCAATTGTGCGGCCATACCCAGCGAATTGATCGAAAGCGAACTCTTTGGTCACGAAAAAGGCTCCTTCACTTCGGCCATCAAACAACGCCGTGGCAAATTTGAACAGGCCGAAGGAGGAACGATCTTTATGGACGAAATAGGCGACATGAGCTTAGCCGCGCAAGCCAAAGTGCTGCGCGCGTTGCAAGAAAAAAAGATCGCTCGCGTAGGGGCCGACAGCGATATTAATATCAATGTGCGCGTGATTGCCGCTACAAACAAAAATCTGGCGGCCGAAATCAACGAAGGGAAATTCCGCGAAGACCTCTATCACCGCTTGTCGGTCATCAATATTCGTGTGCCGCCACTGGCCGATAGACGCGAAGATATTCCGATCTTGGTGGATCACTTCCTCAAACAAATCTGCGACGAATTATCCATCGGACTACTCACCTTCCAACCCGAAGCGATACAGGAATTAGTGGAACGCCAATATGATGGCAATGTGCGCGAATTGCGTAACTTGGTCGAAAGAATCGTGATCTTGAACGACGGCACGTTGATCACACCGGCCGATATTAAACAATGTGTATAAACGATTTATGAGAAAACCTCACATCGCAATTGTTGGGCGAATGAATGCCGGTAAAAGCACGTTGCTCAATTTCTTGACCGATCAACAAGCCTCGATCGTTAGCCCAATTGCCGGCACAACAACCGATCCCGTGCGGCGTACGTTTGAATTATTGGATTTTGGCGCCGTGGTGTTTGTCGACACGGCTGGCTATGACGATCGTTCGGAGCTCGGGCCCTCGCGTGTAAAAAGTACGATGGCAGCCATCGACGAGAGCGATTTGGTGCTTTTTGTCCCTCTCTTTGGTGGTCAAATAGATATGGTGGAGCGCGAATTTCTCGCCTCTTTGCCTGTTGGTAAGGTTGTTGAAGTGGTGGAAAAGCCATTTTCGCTCGACTTGCTACAACGAATTAAAAGCAGTTTGCAGGAGGAGCTATCCAAGGAGGTCGATTTTTTCGGTGGGCGTCTTGTGGCTGGCGACACGGTGGTTTTGGTGTGTCCGCTCGATAGTCAGGCTCCGCGTGGTAGGCTGATCATGCCTCAGGTGGCGGCCATACGAGCGGCGCTGGACTGCGGAGCGATGAGCATTGTTGTGCAACCTGCCCAGTTGCCAATGGCGCTCGAGGGGCGCTTGGTTCGTTTGGTGGTCAGTGATGCTCAGGCCTACGCTCAGGTGCGGGCCATTGTGGCGGGGAGTGTCGAACTCACTTCGTTCAGCGCTTTGTTGGCTCAGACGAGGGGCGATGTGGGGGTCTATGAGCAGGGTTTGGCGCGGGTTCTTAGTCTAAGAGACGGCGATCGTGTGTTGCTTATTGAGCATTGTTCGCACGAGGTGAATTGCGAGGATATAGCGCGAGTGAAGATTCCCAAGTTATTGAGTTCGTATGTTGGTGTGGCGTTAAGTTTCACGGTTGTTAGTGGTCGTACGTCTTTGCCTGTTGATTTGTCGAGTTATTCATTGGCGGTTCAGTGTGGGGGTTGTGTGGCTAGTGGCGGCACTATTTTGGCTCGTATAGCGCAGTGTAGTTCGTGTGGTGTTCCGATCACTAATTATGGGATGTTATTGGCTTTGGTGAGTGCGTCTAGGGTTTGTTAGTATCTATTAGATCAAAGAATGATAAAGTAAGGTTCACAACAATCATTCGGAGCTGGTTAAGAAGAGCGAAGTTTTCAAGAGCAGTTAAGAAAAACGCAGTTTTCAAGAGCAGTTAAGAAAAACGCAGTTTTCAAGAGCAGTT
>JAVWYC010000132.1:0-5388 GCA_036661755.1 Mucinivorans sp.
AGGCGCCGTGCCGAATCGTGACTTTTGAAAAAGTCACCCAAAACTTTTTGGGAAAAACTTCGTTTTTCTGAATCGGCTCGCGAGAAATTAGTTTTTCTGAACTGGCTCTTGAAAACTTCGTTTTTCTTAACCGGCTCTTGGAAACTGCGCTTTTCTGAACTGCTCTTGAAAACTTCATTTTTCTGAACCGGATCCGAGTGATTCAGTTTCTTTCTGAACCTCCTCTTGAAAACTTCGCTTTTCTCAGCCAATTACAACTTAACACAAGCATGCCCAAAAACTAAATCCGAAGACACCACCAGCAAAATAACAATAACAAAATTGTAACTTTACATACCAGCTACGCGTTAAACAATCAACAACAAGGCGCTCGAAAACTGTATGACACTAGACCAATTTAATAAATGCGTGGATTCCTGGGCAGATAACCTCTACCGATTTGTGCTCGGAATCGTTCGCTCGAAAACCTTGGCGCAAGACATAATACAAGACAGCTACCTATTACTGTGGGAAAATCGTAGCAAAGTGATGGAAAATAAAGAAAAAAGCTACCTCTTCACACTCGCCTACCGAGCCTCAATCTCGGCACTGCGCAACCCACGCAACCTCCCGCCTCTCGATGTGCCAATATGGGCAATGGCCGACAATACAGAATACGACAACTTGACCGAAATCCTATGGCACACGCTCGACACAATGAACCACGCACAAAGAACAACCATAATGCTCTTTGATTGGGAAGGCTACTCTTATCAAGAAATCGCACAAATCATGGACATAAGTCTATCGCAAGTCAAAATAACAATACACCGAGCACGAACCACGCTCAAAGAAAAATTAGGTGATGAATACAGAGAACATTAACCCCGAAGAACAAAAGTTGCGCCAGCCACAAGTCCCGGCACCTCACGTGGTCTATGCCAACAAAAACGCTCTGCGACGCAAAAAAAGCAAGATCGCGTTATATCCACCCAAAGTGTGGGCAGCGGCAGCCGTGGTGGCAATGTTTATTGGGACTATAGCCGCTTTGTGGAGTGGTGATTCGGGCCACCCATACAAGCTCGCCACCCAAACCATTACGATCCAAGACACGACACAAATGCAAAGGGTGGTTGCTCAAAAAAACTTAGCCCTTGGCTCGCAAGCCGAAGTCAACAACAACCCCGATCCCGAAGCGAACCTTAGCTCTAAGCCCGACACCCATGGCGCAAAGGCTCATATCGTGTCGCAAGAGCAGCAAGAGCGGCAAGAGGAGCGGCAAGACCAAGCACCCCAAACGACACTTGCCCTTAATCGACCAACGGCTAAAATACAGATCGCCACGCCCTTGGTGGCGCAAGTGAGCGTACCCGACACCAGGCTCGTTGCCACCGAGCCATCGATGGATACGGCCGAGCGTTGGCCGGCGATCCGAATTACTTTCTTTAAGGATATCGCCTCCAGCTTTCGCAATAATTTGTTGAGCTTAAAAATCGAACCCGACACAACGAATTACTATCGTCATATTTTCAGTTCCAAACTCCAAGCCGTAGCATCAAAATTCAAAAGGACAAAAGATTAGGTGCCCTCGGGGAATCGTTTTTTTCTTCGTTGAGCTTCATATCCTAAAAAGCCTAGCTTACGCCAAAACAAGCTCCGGTTTTCAGAAAAAAGTCAGCCACAGAAAATTCAATTTCCAGAGACCTCCATTAATTCAAAATTAAATATTTATTATGAAAACAATTAAATTACTCTTATTGGTGAGCATGTTGACTTTTTGTTGTGGTGATTTGTGGGCACAAAAGGTGTGCAATATTTCGGACTCAACCTCAACAACAACAGTTGCTGTGGCCGATTCTGCGTCTGGTTTTTGCTATCCAAACAGCACAAATCACTCTCCAGCCAAGTCAGAGGAGGCTCTTCCCCAGAAATCCACCACAAAAAAAGCTACTCCGACAAAAAAGCAGAGAGCTGATCGTTGGAGTTGGGAAGACGGTAACTACATGGGTGTCAATCTTTTCTACAACGGCCTAACGGGGACCGGCCGCGGCCAGAGCGGTGAATTTATGGAGCTAGACACCAAGGCCGTTGGTGTAGACATTAATATCATTGACTTTGTGATTTTTTCTTATCGTCGTTTTGGTATTGTGTCGGGTGTTGGCATCGAGAGCAACAACTTTCGATTTAGGCGCAACGTGTCACTCAAAGTAGACGACAACAATATGGTGGTGGCCGACAATCAATACTCGGAGCAAGGCATCACTCTTCAAAAATCGAAGCTCACGACAACTTATCTCAACATTCCGTTGCTTTTTCAATTCAAGTTGGGCGATTCTCATCGAAACGGGAGTTTGAATAGCGAAGGGTGGCTTTCTTTTGGTGTTATTGCGGGATTGAGGCTCCAGAATTACACCAAGGTTGGCCTGCCCGACGGTGGGCATGTCAAAGATTTTAGCGATATGAATCTGCGGAATTTGCATTGGGGCGTCATGGCGTCAGTTGGCTACTTTGGCGTTACAATCACCGCAAAATATTATCCGCAAAGCATTTTCCGCACCAATGAAGGCCCTAACACTCAGCAATTTAACATCGGCTTTGGATTCACCTTCTAAGGTATGGCTTATGGGAAGTTGCATTTTTCAAAAGCAGATTTTTTTTTGATGACCGGAGCTTACTCGAAGTAAGCCAAGCGCCTTGGATCGAAAGTTGAATCGAAAGTTGGGCTAATAAAAAAAATCAGCGGCCGCCTAATTATTTTCAAACGAGGGGATAGAGCTGCCGTATTTTTCGTAACTTTGTCCTACTAAATTTAAGCCAGTAAGCCGGAATGAAAACAGCGCTCCTCGTATTTTGTCTTTTGACTGCCGCCCTGACCTCCATGGCCGCAAGCCAAGTGCAAGCCGAGCGTACCGTTATTGCCGGTCGAGTTCTTGGCCTTGGAGCCAACGATCCACGAGTGATCGCCGTCAATTTTTGCGACCCGCTGCAACCGCAAAATGAAATCGTCATTCCCTTGACCGCCGGCGGGGAGTTCGTGGCTCGCTATCCGATGTGCTTCGAGCAAAATATTACGGTGAGCTATGCCGGCCAATTAATTCATGTTTTTATCGCCCCTGCCGACTCGGTTTTTCTGACAATTGACCTTCCGAAATTCAGCCAAGCAGACTTTACTGCGCTCCATTTTCGTGGTTCTAAGGACAAATTCAACAACCAATTTGCGCCCTTTTGCGATTTTTTCTATCGGCTCACTCCACCCAAATTGGATCTACGATTAGAGCCCAAGGCCTTGGCTCAACTTATCCTGCAAGAAGTAGCGCAAGAAATGGTTGATGTGCGAAACTACGCACAGAAAAATAAAATAAAACAACGTATCGTCCTTTGGGCCAAGCGCGATTTGATCTATCAAAAAAATCACCAAATCAAAAATTATAAACCGGGCAATTATCAAGCACGAAAAGCACTTTTGACAGACGAAATTTTCGAACTCAGTTCGCATCATAATTTTCAAACCAAACTCTTTGCCACTCATTTACAGAGTGTTTGGCAAGCACTTATTGAAGGCGATGTGCGTATGGAAGAATTTAGGGCGAGCAAAGATGAGGCGGGTTGCATCAAACGAGCTATTCAACTTATTTGTAACACCTTTCCTCGTAGCACAATGCGCGACGTGATGCTCTATCAATGCCTCTATCCACGCCTGGCCCAACAACCGGACTTATATCAAGGCGTACCCTCTGGTATTTTTGTTAACGATCTCATTAGACGTAAGTTAGAAGTAGCAATAAGCACTCCTTCCCGTGTCTCGATCTATAATTTGTCGAGCTGTGTGGGTGATATAATTATGGACTGTAACGGTAATTTAATAACAACTCCCAAGCGTGGCCAAACTGCGAAGCGTTTCATGGATAGCCCCGCGATAGATAAACTAATAAAACGATGATAATACTTGGCATTGAATCTTCGTGCGACGATACTTCGGCAGCCGTGGTGCGCAACGAGGAGCTGCTCTCTAACGTGATAGCGAGCCAACAAGTACACGAAAAATGGGGCGGCGTGGTGCCCGAATTGGCTTCGCGCGCTCACCAGCAAAACATAGTGCCCACCGTGTCGGCCGCCTTGGCGCAAGCCGGTCTCGCGCCGCAAGATGTGGACGCGGTGGCCTTTACGCGAGGCCCGGGTTTGATGGGCTCTTTGCTTGTTGGGGTCTCTTTTGCCAAGGGATTTTCGTTGGCCGTCAACAAACCTATGATCGAGGTCAACCATTTGCATGGGCATATTTTGTCGCATTTTTTGAAATTAAAAGACAAAGAGTATAATCCACCGTGTTTCCCCTTTCTGTGTTTATTAGTTTCCGGTGGCCACACTCAGATTGTGCTGGTCAAATCGGCAGCCCGGATGGAGATTGTCGGAACAACCATCGACGATGCCGCTGGCGAGGCTTTCGACAAGTGTGCCAAGGTGATGGGTTTGCCTTACCCGGGAGGGCCTCATGTCGATCGTTTGGCTTCCGTTGGCGATTGTCATCGATTTAAGTTTGCGCGTCCAGATGTAGGGAATTTGGATTTCAGTTTTTCGGGGCTCAAGACTTCGTTTCTTTACACTTTGCGAGACCAGATGGCTCTCGACGATCAATTTGTGGCGAACAATCAGGCCGATCTGGCCGCGTCGCTTCAATATACTATTATCGAAATTTTATTGAGCAGGCTTCGCAAGGCGGTTGAGCAATATGGTGTGAAGCATGTTGCTATTGCTGGTGGTGTGTCGGCCAATTCGGGGCTTCGCAATGCCATTGTTCAGCTGGGGGCCGCCCAAGGTTGGACGGTTCATGTGCCGGAGCGTTTTTTGACTACCGACAATGCTGCTATGATAGCAATTACGGGCTACTACAAGGCTTTGCGTGGTGAATACACCACAGCTGACATAGCGCCCAAGAGTCGTTTTTGATTTGCCGGTTAGTAATTATTTTTTTGGGGGGCAGATGAAATTTTGGAAGAAGTCGATAAAATTTGCAAGAAACGAATAAAATTTGCAAGAAGTCGATAAAAAGTCACAAAAAAATTTGGTAGTAACGAAATTTTAGTTACCTTTGTCACTCGAAAGAACGGAAGCATAGCTCAGTTGGTTCAGAGCGGCTGCCTTACAAGCAGCGGGTCGGGGGTTCGAATCCCTCTGCTTCCACCATAATCAGCCTTAATAATCAGTTACTAGTAACGGTTATTGAGGCTTTTTTTGGTAAGGTGGAGCGGTGAGGTGGACCAAGTGGTAATCTTTGTTGGTGAATGACAAGTTTACTGATTTTGTGTTAAAGAAAAGGAAGATTACCTCTTGATTCGTAAAATTCACAAGAGCCGGCTGAAAAAAACGAAGTTTTCAAGAGCAGTTCAGAAAGAAACGGAATCACTTGGAGCC
>JAVWYC010000133.1:0-5328 GCA_036661755.1 Mucinivorans sp.
CAAACCCTCGCTGGGGATTGAATGCGATTTTAGGCATTGAAATGTGGGCAACCGCGGACGACCCTAGCTGTACAGCTTAGGCAAACCGCAGGGCGTGCAACCGCTCGATGCCAGCGGCGCAAAGAACAAATCGCCGTGCCGGCGCCGTGTAGAATCGTGACTTTTGAAAAAGTCACCCAAAACTTTTCTTGAAAAACTTCGTTTTTCTTAACTGCTCTTGAAATCTTCGTTTCTCTTAACCGGCTCCCAGTGATTCCGTTTCTTTCTTAACTGTTCTTGGAATCTTCGTTTTCTTAACTGCTCTTGGAAACTGCGTTTTTCTGAACTGCTCTTGAAAACCTCGTTTCTCTTAACCGACCCTACCTTAACACACCCCCACAAACCAAACTACAAAATATCACCCAACGAAGTCAACGATACACCCAACTCCGGTATCGAATATCGATTGTCAAAAGATAACTCCACACTACGTGTCTCACCAGGCAACATATCAAAATACGCATCCGATGCACGACCCTGCAACTTATCAGCCTCTAAAAGTACGGATTTTAATAAATTATCAGCCTTGATGGTCACCACCACACGCTCCGAATCATCAACGTAAACAACATCTAACGTATAGTCGGCTCGCGGCAAACGAAGCTCTTTCATCGGCGCAAAATAATGCAAAGCACGCATCTTTTCACCTCCCACAACAGCCTCGGCCACCAAAACTACCTCACGCGGCGAAGCTCCACCAAGCAACTCCTTAGCCTTGCGGTGCATGATCAATTGATTGCCGTTACGCGGAATATTTACATTTTGAGTATCGCTCCACAACTTCTTACCCGAAAAATCCATCAAAGTCAACTTAACCGAACCTCGGCGCTCGATCAACTCGTCTGTCACCCCCCACAAACGAACCTCGCCAGTCGAATCAATCTTTTCAAACGAAATTGCCGTAGGCGCAAAACTGCGACGAGCATAATATTGCAAAGCCTTCCATCGACCACGACTATCTATCGAACTCCACGAAGCCACCGGCCAACAATCATTTACCTGCCAATACAAAGAGCCCATCGTGTAGGGACGCTTTTGTCGATGACCCTCCATGGCGATCTTAATGCCCTCGGCCTGCAAAAGTTGCGTTAGGTAGACATATTGGCGGAAATTGCCTTTCTTGAGCGGCAAATCACGCACCATATACTCCTCCATCACACGGTAGCCTTTCGGATTTTTCTGGTGAACACGCATCGCATCAGAATAGAGTGTCATATCGCTATCTTTGAAATATTCGCGATACGTGTCATAGCACGCCAACGACTGAAAACCATATTCATTGCTGAATCGTCCCGGCTTGTCTTTGTAGGTAGAGAATGGTTCTTCGTCGTGGAAGACCCCCCAGTAGTGGACATCGCCCATGGTTTGCGAACGCGGATCGCCTCGCCCATAGAGTGGCGATGAGGGGTGATAATAGCGTGTCGAATCTTCCGCTCGGAGCACCTCGGGCAAGAGTTCGTGGAAGAGAGCCTTGTAGCCTCGCCATATCATATCTTGCTCGGCCTTTGTCCAGCCATATGCTTTTTGGTAGCCCCATTGATGCCACGCCTCGTTGATCTCGTTGTTGCCACACCAAATAACAATCGAAGGGTGATTTCTTAGTCGGCGAACGTTGTAGATAGCCTCGGCGCGCACACTGGCCAGAAATTCTTTATCCCACGGATAGAAGCCGCAAGCAAACATAAAATCTTGCCACACCATAATGCCTGCCTTGTCACACAAATCATAGAACAAATCTTGTTCGTATATCCCTCCGCCCCAAACACGCAACATATTGTAGTTACTCTCTTTGCATTGAGCGATAAAACTAGCGTAGTTATCGGGTGTCAAGCGTGGCAGAAACACATCTTGCGGAATATAGTTTGCTCCTTTGGCAAAAATCGGTTCGCCATTGACCTCGAAATAGAAACTTTGGCCGGGGCGCGAATCGATTGTATCTTTCTCTTGCACCAGACGCACCGTGCGCACTCCGATTTGATTGACTGTTTGATCCAACTTTTCGACATTATCCTTGTGTGCCAATATTGTGTGAAGAGTGTATAAATTCGCATCCCCCGTGCCATTTGGCCACCAAAGTTTAGGATTTTGTATCTCGAATTGCATATCGATCACCGTGTCGCCTGCCCCTTGCAAATCGACCTCATTCATCGCATACATTGTCCCTAGGCTATCGGCCAAAATAACGTTGACCGAAGTTTCATTACCCGCATAAATGACGCGCACATGGGCATCAAAAGTGGCTACCTCTGTGCTCTGTGAGGTCTCTATAAATTGCACGTCGCCAATGCGAGCTGTTGTCCAACCTTCAAGTGCCACCGGACGCCAAATACCAACAGTGAGAAAACGCGGCCCCCAATCCCAACCAAAATTATAGGGAGCCTTACGTGTGAAAAGCGATGTCTTGACCTCGCCCTTGTCGTTGTCGGCCGGTAATTTAACAGCATATTGATTAGCACGTTTGAGACCCTCTTGATAAGTGTTGCGGAAACTGACTAACAACTGATTCTCGCCTTTGTGCAACAAGCCCGTCACATCGACGCGCCATTCGAGAAACATATTGTCGGTCTGCAAGATAAGCGAATCGTTCAGATAAACGTCGGCATAGGTGTCTATTCCTTTGAAAACCAACTCTTGAACTTGCTCTTTGAGCAAATCCGAACTGGGCGAAAAAGTGAGACGATAGTCCCAATCGCGCCCCTCAATCCATTGCAATTCAGTCTCGGCCACCGAAGCAAAAGGTTCGCTAATCACACCTGCCGCCAATAAATCGGTATGCACTGTGCCGGGCACTGTGGCCGCTGTCCATGCTTCTTTAACGGGCAAGGTATCAGCCATTTGAGCGGTGTCACGCATACGAAAAGTCCAATTTTCGACAAGCGGTTCACGCACCATCATCGAACGTTGCTCGATCAAGCGTTCGATATTAACCGGCGCGCTGCAAGAGGTGTTAAGCACAATCACCAAAGGCAACCAAAATGCTGTTTTCAGTTTCATATCATATTTTATTTATAAAGTCGATCACTCGTTGAGCCGCCAAAGCCGGCTCCTCGATAAAAGAAGAGTGCCCCGAAGATTCAAACCACTGATGCTCAGCACCGACAGAACGATCAATCATCGCCTGAGCCTGCTCTTGCGATATGTAATTATCATGACGCCCAAAACACATCAAACGAGCAATATTTGTATGTTCAAAAAAATCACTTCTATCTTTTCGAGCCGCCATGCCACGCAGAGTGGCCATCATCGCCCGATCGTCGGTCAACATGATTTGTTCCGATAGTTCGTCGATCGCATCTTGCATCTTGTACGCATTGTTTGGCGCGAAGCTTCGCGCAGGATTAATCGAGGCCAGCAGCTCTTTTTTGCCTTGGGCGATGAGCGCTATTTCGCGTTCGCGATGCTCTTTCTTCTCCGGCGTGTCGCCCAGCGGCAAGGAGTGCATCATCACCAACCCCTCCACTCGCTCGGGGAACAATTCGCCCATGGCCACCGCCACATAGCCACCCATCGAATGACCAACGATCGTCGCATGTTCGACCCCCAACTTTTCGAGCACTGCCGCCGCCACACTAGCCATAAAATCAATGTCTATTGTCTCCAACGCTCCCCAATCCGAAAACCCGGAGCCGGGCAAATCCATACGCACCACGCGCAAAGATTTCCCCAACAAGCCGGCAAAATGGTCCCACACGTCCATCGATTCGCCATAGCCATGCAAGAGTAGCACCACCTTTGTGCCACACCCTGCATCAGCATAACGAACGGCCACCGAATGAGCCATCATAAAAGCCTCCATACGTTTGGTTTCTAGTTATAAAACTACTTCAAAAAAAACTCAGAAATCATCTGGTTTTGCTTCACTATATCGTATCATCACTCCCCGCGGTTCTGTTTTTTATCGATATTCGAGCCGTAACCAGCTAATAGTCACCCCGAAAAATCACAAAAAATCACCATCAAGAACAGCAACAACAAAATATCGAGCAAGCCAAGAACTTCTTAGTTTTCCTCTTCTTGGTCGAAATAATCGAGCACCGATTCACGCTTTATGGGTGGATAATCTTCATCGTCCAGCTCTTGGTCGGATGGTGAATTTATAGATTTCAGCAAGTTATGCCGATCTTTGCCACTACGGCGCATTGGGTCGAGTTTCGAGGCACGACGTACTGTATCCTCGGAAACTCCCTTCAAAAATTCTTTAGTCGATTTCATCAAGAAAAAAGATAAAAGTGCTTAGATTTATATTTTTAATTATTACGTTTCTATGATTAACAAGGCTAATGAGCAAGGCAATTATATGAATTTTTTTTCACTTTACCAACTATATTCATCTGAGTGTGATTTTTGAAATAGCAAATCACTTAAATTTCGATCTCGCCTGCAAAAACGCGTTCCGCATTTCCGCGCAACCACACATTTCGATAGCAGTCATTTTCGCAGTTCCATTTCACGCCAAGGGTTCCGCCAAGAGCCTGCAAGTCATAGCTTTGACGAGAGTTACCGTGCAATGCTCCGATGGCCACCGCTGCCGCTGTTGCACCGGTACCGCAGGCCAAAGTTTCGGCCTCCACCCCACGTTCAAAGGTTCGTATAGAGAGTTGTCCCTCGCCGATTTCTTGCACAAAGTTAACGTTAGCGTTCCATTTTTGGCGCAAGGCTATTGCACGTTGCAGCTCGTATTGTTGCCCTACTATTATATAGTGTGGCGATCCGCTTTGGACAAAAAAGTCGCCGTCAATTTTTTCGATATGTTCGATATCGATCATTTGCAGGCTTATTGTTTGGTCGTCATTGATTTGCGCTGAGTGCAATCCGTCCACGGCGTGGAATTTTTTCACCTTTCCGCCTAGGGCAAGATCATTGGCGTAGCGTGTAATGGCTCGTCCTCCGTTGCCGCACATAGTTGATTCCATCCCATCGCAATTAAAGTAGCGCATTGAGAAGTCGAAGTCCAGGGTTCCGGCGCCGAGGGTCATCAGTCCATCGGCACCGATGCCGTAGTGTCGATCGCAGAGGTGAGCCACGAGGGGTTGTGTGAGTTCGACTTTCAGTTTTTGTCGAGCATCGAGCAGCACGAAATCGTTGCCTGCGCCTTGATATTTTACAAAATTCAGTTTCATTTTCAATACAAATATACATAAATTGATGGAAATATAGTATATTTTAGTTTTCCGGCATATAATTTTGGTATATTGGTGTTGATGTTGGGGGGGTATATGATAGCGCTGGTTCAGAAAACGAAGTTTTCAAGCGCTGGTTCAGAAAACGAAGTTTTCAAGCGCTGGTTCA
>JAVWYC010000134.1:0-5320 GCA_036661755.1 Mucinivorans sp.
AAACTAAAAAGATAGAAAAGAAATAAAACCCGAATAGTACAAACTAAAAGATAGTATAAATTAAAAGCTCGCGAGCAACCGCGCTATCTGGGGGCAGGCGTGCCCCCCAACCCCCACGCTCACCCAACAACCACTACAACTCAATAGCACGACACTCCAAACCCTGCTCAGCCGCTGCCGACAACAATCGCGGCAACGTATAACGCATATTGCGCGAAGCCTTCAACGAATCATGAAAAGCAACAATAGACCCACCACGCAAATGCGGCACAACCCCACGCACACAACGATGATGAGATACCCACGATGAATAATCTCGCGAAAGAATGTCCCACATAATTATATGATAACGCGCCGAAAGTTGACGCGCCTGCTCACGCGAAATACGACCGTATGGAGGCCTGAAAAGATTGGTCTGCAAATATTCGTTCGCCATATCTACGTCCTGCAAATATGGGCCGCTCTTGATCCCCAAATCCTTGCAGTGCGAATACGTGTGATTGCCCACTGCATGACCCTCCGCACGTATGCGTGCCATGATTTGAGGGTGCTGCTCCGCATTTTTACCAATACAAAAAAACGTCGCTTTGGCATTGTATTTGCTCAACATATCAAGCACCCATGGCGTGATTTGAGGCTGAGGGCCATCGTCGAAAGTGATATAGATCGATTTTTGATCCTCCATATTCCAACGTAACGACGGGAATAGACGTTTTATAAATTTTGGTGGACGAAAATACATAGGCGTTTTGAGAATTGATTTTTTTCCCGAAAAATCGGCTTGCAAAGTTATGTTTTTTTTATTACTTTTGTAGCATCTTTATTCGTGTTGCATTTTTCACTTAATATTCTTTGACAAATGAAAAATTTAATGTTTTCACTTATTGCCTTGATTTTCTGTGCTTCGTGTGGCACGGGTATCTATGAAATTGCAGCTACGGGTAAGCCTTACGAGGTGCTTGTGGTTGCTGACCGCCCTCTGTGGGACGGCGCCACGGGCGATACGATCCGCGCCCTGATGAACAAAGAGGTCGAGTGGGTGAACCAACCCGAACCGATTTTTGATCTGCTGAACATGGCTCCCCAAGGGCTCAATGACTTGATGCGTCGCCACCGCAATTTGATGATCATAAACATAGACCCCAAGGCCGATAGCACGGTGCTCACTGCCACTTTTGATCGTTGGGCGACAGGTCAAGTGGTGATGGAAATTGTGGCTCCTAGCGACTCGTCGGCCGCTCAGTACATTCATCAAAATGGTGTGACGCTGGTCTCTTGGCTCGAAAAATTGGAGCGCGACCGCATGAGCGAGCGTGGCAAAAAATATAGCGACCCTTCGCTGTCGGAGCTCATTAAAAATAAATTCGGCTTCACAATGGATATTCCGCAGGGCTATCGCGTGCGTAATGACACGACCAACTTCTTGTGGATATCTTACGAAATGCCATTGGCCTCGCAAGGTTTGGCCATCTATACCTTCCCTCGTTTGCGCGGCAAACTCAATATTTTGGCCGAGCGCAACCTTGCCGTCGCTCAAATTCCGGGCCCTAGCGTAGGTTCATACATGTCGACCGACACAACCTTTGCGCCCGACCTTCGCGGCTTTAACATCAACGGGCGCGATTGGAACGAAGTGCGTGGCTTCTGGAACGTGAAAAACGACTTTATGGGAGGCCCATTCATCAATTACATCACCTTGGATACCATCAATAATCGTTACATTGCTATCGATATGTACGTTCTTTCGCCAACGATTCGTTACCCAAAACGTAACTACATTCGCCAACTGGAATCGTTGATGATGAATGTCAAAATTAATTAACATTCGTGGCTGACGAGGATTTTTTAGACACCATTGCCAGTGCTGCGCCTTGGCGCGCGGTGCAAGAGTCCACCGCTCACACCTTGATGCTTCGGGGGGTGAGCGGTTCTCTGTTTTCGGCTTTGGTAGCGCTAGATCACCTCTCTAATCGTGTGGTGTTGGCTGTGATGGAAGATCGCGATGCGGCATCATACCTATATAACGACCTCTATAATTTGCTCGAAAAACGCGACGCGCAAGATCGCGTAATGTTGCTGCCAACTGCCTATAAACGCGCTATTTCCTCGGATAGGGAAGATCCCTCGGGCATTGTGCAGCGCACGGCTGTTCTGACGGCCTTGGCCGGCGAGGCGCTCAAACGGCAAAAAGCTACATCTTCACCTTTGATTATCTGTACTTGGGCGCAAGCACTGGCAGAAAAAGTAGCCTCGCGCGCACAGCTGGGCTCTTCGACGCTCGTTGTGCATCGTGGCGATAAATTGGGCATGGACTTTGTGGAACGAGTGTTGCTCGATTATAAATTTTCGCGCGTAGAATTTGTCTACCTGCCGGGGCAATATGCCATGCGTGGCGGCATCTTAGACGTCTTTTCGTATGCCAATAATAAGCCCTATCGGCTCGATTTTTTGGGTGACGAGATTGACTCTATCCGCACCTTTGCCCCGTCGAGCCAACTGACCGACCTGCAACATGAGCAGGTGGAGATAGTGCCTAATTTGAAGAACGACGACTCGCCGAGCTCTTCGCGTGTGAGTTTGGCCGAATACATGGGCAAAGAGGGGGTCACGGCGTGGTTTTCTAATGCAGAGGCCTCGTTGCAGGCCATCGACGCTTTGCGTGGGGTGATGCTCGACAAGTTGGCTGACCAGGCGCCCGGCGTGGTGGATCAAGTGATCACCTCGCGTGCCGAATTTATGGCACAGAGTGCGGCTTGGGATTTTCGTCTACAAAACATTGCCCCCTCGGAACGTCCCTCGACGCAAGAGATTGATTTCCGGAGTACTCCGCAGCCCTCTTTCAACAAAAATTTCGAGCTACTGGCCAAAAACATAGATCACAACTACGAACTTGGCATATCGACCCATTTGCTCACCGGGTCGATCGATCAGTTTGAACGCCTAGAAAACATATTGCGCGAGATTGCCTCGCGCGATAAGATTGCAGCCTCGCACTGCACAATTCACAACACGCAGCTCACACTGAATCGTGGCTTCGTTTTGCCCTCTCTCAATGCGGCTTATTACACTGATCACCAGATCTTTGAACGCTATTTGCGCTACACCGTTCGAGGCGAAATAGACAAGGCCGAAGGAATGACTTTGGCTGAATTTTCGGCGCTCAAAGTGGGTGATTATGTGGTGCATATCGATCATGGCGTGGGGCGTTTTGGGGGGTTGGTGCGCCAACGCGATGGCGACAATGTGAAAGAGTTTATCAAATTGAGCTACAAAGATGGCGATGTGCTCTTTGTAGGCGTGCATAACTTACACCGAATCAGCAAGTTCAAAGATGGCGACGTGGCCTCTCCGCCTGTGTTGCAAAAGTTGGGCACATCGCAGTGGGCCAAGCTCAAAGAGTCCACCAAACGCAAGGTGAAAGAGATGGCGCGCGAGTTGACCACCCTCTACGCCAAGCGCAAGGAGAGTCGCGGTTTTGCTTTTTCTGAGGATAGTTATATGCAAAAAGAGCTCGAAGCGAGCTTCATTTACGAAGATACACCCGACCAACACTCCACCACCGAGGCCATTAAACACGACATGGAATTGCCGCAACCGATGGATCGTTTGGTGTGTGGCGACGTAGGTTTTGGTAAGACAGAACTTGCAGTGCGCGCCGCCTTGAAGGCCGCGGCCGATGGTAAACAAGTGGCCGTTTTGGTGCCCACCACGCTGCTCTCCTTGCAACATTATCGCACCTTCACTCGGCGGTTGAAAAATTTCCCGGTGAGGATAGAGAATTTCTCGCGCGCCAAGTCGGCCAAAGAGGTGGCGGCAATCCAAACGGCTGTTGCCGCAGGTCAGGTCGATATAGTGATCGGCACACACAAATTGCTCAGCAAAAACCTGCAATTCAAGGATTTAGGCTTGCTCATTGTCGACGAAGAACAAAAATTCGGCGTGGCAATGAAAGAGCGCCTGCGTGCTATGAAGGTCTCTATCGACACGCTCACCCTTTCGGCAACGCCGATCCCACGGACGCTGCAATTTTCGTTGCTCGGCGCGCGCGACATGAGCATTATCAACACTCCGCCGCCCAATCGCCGCTCAGTGGCCACCGAGGTTCACGTTTGGGATGACGAGGTGGTTCGTGCGGCCATCGAGTACGAACTATCGCGATCGGGGCAAGTCTTTGTACTCCACAATCGAGTACAAACCATCGATCGCTTTGCCGCTCAGATCGAACGCCTAGTGCCGGGGGCTCGAGTGGGCGTGGGGCACGGTCAGATGAATGCCAAAGAGCTCGAAGAAACGATGATGGATTTTGTCTTTGGTGAATTTAATGTGCTGGTAGCCAGCTCGATAATCGAGAACGGGATCGATATTCCAAACGCCAACACCATTATCATCAACAACGCTCATATGTTCGGTTTGTCGGATCTCCACCAGTTGCGTGGGCGCGTGGGGCGTACCAATCGCAAGGCTTTCTGCTATCTGATGATCCCTTCGCACGAAGCTTTGACGCCAGATGCTCAGCGTCGTTTGCGAGCCATCGAGGAGTTCTCTGACCTTGGGTCGGGCTTCAATATCGCGATGCAAGATCTGGATATTCGCGGAGCGGGCAATATTTTGGGTGCCGAACAAAGTGGTTTTATGGCTGATATTGGGTATGAAACTTTTCAAAAAATAATAGACGAAGCGTTGGACGAACTGCACCAAGAGAGCGGCCAAACAGAAGAGGAGCAAAGTGTCAGTCGCCCTACGGATTGTGTAGTAGAGATCGACACAACTGCCCATCTGCCAGATAGTTATATAGGTAGCACGAGCGAGAAAATTCGTCTCTATCGTGCTTTGGATTCGATCACCACGCCCGCGGAGCTCGACAAATTTGTTGGTGAGCTCATCAATCGTTTCGGTCAGCCGCCAGCGGAGGCTTGCGAGCTTTTTGAGGTTGTTTTGTTGCGAGCTGTTGGTTCTCGTTTGGGGCTCGAGAAGATAGTTGTTAAGAATGGTGGTGCGACTTTATTTTTCGCTGCTGCTGCTCAGTCGAAATTTTATGCGGGGGAGGTTTTTGCGCGTATAATGCGTTATGTGATAGCTAATCCCAGCGTTTTTAAGTTGCGTGAGGGGGTGAAGCTTTCTATTCAGGTTCGTGTTGCGCGTTCGATGGGTGAGTTGCGTTCTACCCTTGAGTCGATGTAGTTTTTGGGGGGATATTACGAGTGGCGTCTTTTGATTTGCCGTGAACGAGCGGTTTGCTCTACACAGCAATCAAATGCCACTTATGTGGCCGCGGGTTTGGGGCGCGCAGCCCCAAGTAGCAAGGTTGTGGCCAGATGCT